>NZ_PJCA01000031.1:1200000-1500000 GCF_002836355.1 Moritella sp. Urea-trap-13 | reverse complement strand
AATCCCACGCAACTAAAATTGAGTATCTCGCCAGCATAGTATGTATGTTGACTACCTTGCATATTTTCTAGTTTGTCATAAAAACCATTATTCATCTCCTCGGCGTCGACATGAGGAAAATATTTCCAATGAACAAATTGATGAACCGACTCAACCTGCGCGCCCATTGCTCCTACAAAATTTTTCAGGTTATCGATTACTCTCGTCTCATCGAATGCTTTCGCTTGATTAAAGAGCTCACTCTCGTTGATGACTTCTCCACTCATATCTCTATCTGTTAATACATAAAAAGAATAGACGGGTTCTCCAACTTGTCGGTAATACCAGAATACCGGGTGTCCGGCGCGATCACTGATAAAATTCTCTGGTACATAACCCGTCTCTTCCACAAAGTGATTAACCGTACAAAGAATAGTTTGATAGTCCAGATACTTAATTTTTTTAAATAGCGCCTGCTCTTGGGGTCTCATATCCATCAATAATGACATTTCGTCCAAAGGCGTCGTGACAATAAGTCGATCGAATTGTTCGGATCCTGCCTTAGTGTCGATGGTGATGCTTTCTGCTCGCGTGATTTTAGTGATCACGGTGTTAAATCTGATGTTGTGTTCCTTGGCAACACGTGTCCACAGCCCCTGCATTCCCTTGGGAAAAACGTAAACTTGTTTTTTGAAATGCGAGACTATGGTTGCCCAGTTGGCGTACTTCAGCACATAAGCTGTTGGCACATGATCCGCATAGCAATAGCCAAACCCCGTAAGGCATAAGCTAAAGACATCTGCTAAATCGGTGATTTTATTTTCTTTGGCAAATTGCCCAAACGGTACGGTGACGGAAGGATGAAGATTGTGAAAGCCTGGATGTTCCAGTTCTTTGTACTTGTTTAAAATTCGCCTATAGCGAAATACTAGCTGCCATAGTACTTTCAACTTTAGTATCAGCGATTGTTTAGGCAGTCGTTTGCCATTTTTGTTCACCATAATACTATGGCCAAAATCTGCTGGCGCGATAGGGACATTATATTTTTTTGCCAAGCGAAGAGGGATTATATTGTTAGCCGTTAAAATACCCGCGCCAAGCTCATAGCTTTTTGAGTTAACGTCGACACTCAAGCATTTTCCACCGGCATGATCACTACGTTCAAATAATGTGACGTGCTTATACCCTTTTAATTTGAGCGCCTCCGCCGCACTTAGCCCTGCGGCACCCGCACCTAAAATGGCAATACGTTGATTAAAATCTATTTTATTGCCTTGTTGACTGTCCATAGTAGGTTCTCCTTCAAAACTGTCGACGCACACAATAGCCCCGACATGGTGCCACCCGCGATACTTGCGGTCATGACATCTTGTCCCGAAAGAAACAGGTTTTTTATGGGAGTATGAATACGTAAGAATTTTTGTCTAAAACGCTTTGGAGAGTGTGCAAGACCATAAATCTCGCCTTGCTTATGCTGTGAAAAGTGGCGAGTACTGAGCGGTGTAGACACCTCATAATAATCTATCTTTCCTTTCAGCTGTGGTGCGATACGATACAACTGCTCTAGCATTTGTTGCGCTAATTTTTCTTTGAGCGCTTTATATTCGTCATCCCGCTTTTGCCATTTTGTATTCTCCCATTGAGTAAACCACTCATAAGGGACTAACATGATCACTTCGGCAGTTGATCTATCAGGACGCCTCTTTTCTGCTAAGGGGTCTTTCGCAGAAGGAAATGAAACAAAAGAAACCGGTATTGTGGCATTAAAGTCTTTGTACTCTTCTCGCCCTTTGTCGTGGTCATATTGATTAGGGTAAATCCAGTAATTACATTTCTTCAAGGCTAGCGATGTCGAAGACTCTTTCAGACCCACATATAATCCGACATGGGCGGTTGCAGGCTCCAGCTCGTCAAGTAACTTATCTAGCTTATGGCCCTTGCTCACTTTTTCCGGCAATAAATGTGAATATGTATTGGTAATACCGGCAGCACTGATAATGGTTTTAGCGTAAAGCGCTTCACCGTCTTTCATGCGCACACCGGTGGCAGTATTGTCTTCAACAATAATTTCATCCACATTGGCCAGTGTCAGGGCTATTCCTTCCGACTCATTAATAATAGGAATAATACATTCGGCAATTTTGGCTGCGCCTCCTACAGGGTAGGCAGCCCCTTCCATATAGTGATTGGCGAGCAATGCGTGCATGTAAAAACTGCTCTTTGCAGGCGTTAAACCGTAATCACCGTATTGCGCCGTTAGTACGCCAATCAGTTTAACGTTGTCGGTAATTTCTTTTAATGCTGCTAATGTCGTTTTATCGGAAACCTTAAGCGTGCTGCGACGTAAAAAATTACCCACTATTTTTGATAACATTGGCGGTAAGGTTTTTTCTAAATAGTAACCGCTGCCTAAGTTTTGAGCGTCATCGAGTAATGAGAAGTATTGATCGATTGAGATCCTGTCCTTTTCTTCTGGAAAATAGGCCTTTAACTTGGCCTTAAGATTATCTCTTCCTCTAGGGAATTGATATTCTTCATCACCGAATATAGCTCTGTCATAAATGTTGTCCAGCGGCTCCCATTTGAGTTTATCTTTCGCAATATAGCGAAAGACCTTATTCAATACGCTGCCCTCGATATGAACTTGGCCGACATAGTGCAAACCAACATCCCAAATATAACCACTACGTTCAAACGTATGCGTAAAGCCCCCGAGTACGTAATGTTGCTCTAGCAAAAGTACGCGTTTACCCGCTTGAGCCAAAAAAGAGGCGGCACTCATGCCCCCAGTTCCAGAGCCAATAATAATGACATCAAAGGTTCGTGCTTCTTTTGTTTGAGCCGACTTTATATAATTCCGGTATGTCTTGCTGGTCATGTTGCGCACCCACCATAACTATTTCGATTCAAGGGTCAGAGTTGCTCAAAAACCAACGGTTTTATCGAGCTGAAATTTTGGCTTCGAGCTAAGTGTTTTTTACCTATATATTTTGCCATTGTTTATTCGATACCAAAGATTGATGGTTTTTCTAAAAAGAAAATCCAATCATAAATTCACCCGTGGCGTCCTCGTTAGAAAATATAGCTCTGTCTGAGGTGTATTTTTCTTGGCGAAGTCCGGCGCTAAAGAACATGGGTGAGTTAATATAGGCGATGCCAACACGATAACCATAAGCATCTATATCTGCATTATCTTCGACAAAGTAATGGCTATACAACAAACCGAAATAGGGTTTTAGCTGCTCGGATGCGGGGAGATAATAAGTGGATTCTAAAGTGGCTTTTGATACTGTCGGTTTACCTGAAAACCAGTATTCATAAGCGGTACCAACAGCAAGGTTATCTAAGGCAAAGTAATTAATCGAGACACCTGCGACGGTATAGTCTTCTGAACCAATAGAAGCGCTCCCCAGTTTTATGCCCAGTGACTTACTACTTGCCGTTAATGAGGCTGAATAGGCAAGATTGCTGAATAGTAGGCAAGTAGTTAAAAGTATAAGTCTCATGATGTTCCCTTGCAAAATTAGCTTAGTCTATAAAGTTTATACCAATAATAGTCCTCTCACTTTCTTATGCTCAAACTTTATAATCCTGAAGTGTGTTCCGTGAAGCCTTTATTTACCTTATATGACATAAGCTGATAGATTTTTCTTATCAAATGACAGAATTTTCCAGTTATGTTTATTGCTAAGAAGCAGGTAGGGTAAAGATCTTATTGTAGAGAGTGAAGCATGCCCATGGCTGAACAAAAAACACACCCCGAAAACGATCCCCCAGTTGTTAACGATGCTGTCTTTAATGTGGATAGCCAGCTAGATACGCATAAAAATAATCAATCTCGCCCATATGCACTCTCACACTCCTCACATCAGGTAGGTGTTGCGACATGTTCTCTTCAGCATATTAATGGCGTAAACGTTAGCCTTGCAATTGACGCTGTGATTATTGAAGAGCCTTTAGAGATACGGCTTATTTATAGTGATAGCGCGGGCAAAGAGCAAGAACGGGTGTATTTAGTCACGATGCGTACACCGGGTGATGATCTTAACTTGGTGACAGGTTTGTTATTGGCGGAAGGAATCATCAACAAGGCTAATGATATTGTCGGTATTAATGAGCAATTTGATTTAGATGACATTTACCGCAATGGCCTTTACGACAATGACGCACGCCAAAACGAAATACATGTACAGTTATCACCAGATGTTGTTGTCGATTGGACGTTAATCAATCGTGATACCACATCTTTTTCCAGTTGTGGCGTGTGTGGCAAGTCATCGATAAAGTCTTTAGAGCTACGTAATATTGCCGACTTAGACCCAACCGAAGGCTGGTTATCTGGTCATGTCATCCCGCACTTTAGTGAGCAACTCCGTCAATACCAATCGATGTTTAATCAAACCGGTGGCGTACATGGCTGCGCTTTATTCGATGCTCAAGGGGCGTTATTAATGAGCTGTGAAGATGTCGGTCGTCATAATGCATTAGACAAATTGATGGGTAAATTAGCCAGAAGCTCTGAGTTTGATCAGCAAGGTAAAGTCGTATTCTTAAGCGGCCGTATCAGTTTCGAGTTAGTGCAAAAAGTGCTGGTGTCGGGTATCTCGGTACTGATTGCTGTTGGCGCACCCTCTAACCTTGCCATCAACATGGCAAAGCGCTTTAACCTGACACTGATTGGCTTTAGTCGCGATGGCGGCTTTAATGTCTACCATGGCGCTTTTCGTTTAAATCTACTTAATGACAATAGAACGCCTGAGATAGTTTGATATAGGCTATTGGATATCGAGAATCGACATGACAATTAAAAAATACACAGGGTCAGCTGGTGGCTGGGGTGCGTTATTAAGCACCACTCAACATCTGGTGAAAAGTGAAAATGTATCACGTAATATTCGCAATTTACTTAAAACTAACCAAGACAAGGGCTTTGATTGTCCTGGTTGTGCTTGGGGTGAATCAAAAGAACAAACCCGGTTTAAATTTTGTGAAAATGGCGCCAAAGCGGTGAACTGGGAAGCCACAAGTCGACGTGTAACGCCGGATTTTTTCGCACAACATCCGGTAACTTGGTTAACGCAGCAAAGTGACTATTTTTTAGAATCCCAAGGGCGGCTTAGTCATCCTGTTAAGTACAATCGTCTGACGGATTGCTATGAAGCAGTGAGTTGGCAGCAAGCATTTACCCTCATAGCCAAACATTTGAATGCCCTTGAACACCCTAACCAAGCCGAATTTTATACTTCGGGTCGAGCGAGTAATGAGGCGGCTTTTTTATATCAGCTTTTTGTGCGTAAGTTTGGTACCAATAACTTTCCAGATTGTTCCAATATGTGTCACGAAGCCAGTGGCGTTGGCTTAAAGCAAGCGATTGGTATCGGCAAAGGTACGGTAACACTAGAAGACTTTGAGCATGCGGATGCTATTTTTGTGTTTGGTCAAAATCCAGGAACAAATCATCCACGTATGTTAGATACGCTTCGTCAGGCATCGCGCCGAGGAGCGGCTGTCGTTACTTTTAATACCCTAAAAGAACGAGGTTTAGAGCGTTTTACCAACCCACAATCAGTGGCAGAGATGCTCACCGATGGCTCGACACAAATTAGCCAATGCTACTTCACGCCTAAACTCGGTGGTGACATGGCTGTTGTGCGCGGTATGGTTAAAGCACTTTGTGTGATAGATAAGGCTGAATTAGCAATAGGGCGGAAATCTATATTTGATCATGCATTTATTGCCGAGCATACCCAAGGCCTCGATGACTACTTAACAGCTGTTAAAGCAACGTCATGGAGTGAAATAACCGAGCAGGCTGGGTTATTCCAAGCTGAAATAGAGCACGCCGCCAACATTTATCGCCAAGCTAATCGCGTTATTATTACCTGGGCGATGGGCATTACACAGCATAAGCATTCGGTGAACACCATTCAAGAAATTGCCAATTTACAATTACTGTTTGGCCAGTTGGGACAGCAGGGCGCAGGGTTGTGTCCAGTGCGTGGGCACAGTAATGTGCAGGGCGATCGTACTATGGGCATAGATGAAAAACCGAGTGCAGCATTCATCGACAGCATATCTCAGCAATTTGATTTTTCAGCGCCGTCAGAACCTGGGCATAATACCGTTGCCGCGATCAAAGCGATGCTTGCTGGTGACAGTAAAGTATTTATTGGGCTTGGGGGCAATTTTGCGGCGGCCACACCAGATACGGCATTAACACAGCAAGCGCTTTCTAACTGTCATTTGACGGTTAATATCGCCACCAAATTAAACCGTACCCATTTGATATATGGTAAAGACTCGCTGATATTACCTTGCCTAGGCCGCACAGATATTGATATGCAAGCATCTGGACCGCAAAGTATTACTGTTGAAGATTCTTTTAGCATGGTGCATGCATCTGCTGGTGTGGTGGCAGGTGATACCGGCGAAATGCGCTCGGAGCCAGCTGTTATCGCTGGTATTGCAGAAGCAACATTGGGCAAGCAGCCTATTGATTGGCGTTGGGTGATTGAAGATTATGCTCGGATCAGAGATTTAATTGCAAAAAGCATTCCTGGCTTTGATGATTTTAATGACAAAATACAGCAACCAGGCGGTTTTTATCTTGGTAACAGCGCTGCTAATCGGCAGTGGAACACTGCCTCTAACAAAGCACAATTCATGCGTCATGATCTGCCTGTTCATTTACTGCCTGCAAACTTACGGGAGCTAAGTCAAGATCCTGTGTTGGTATTACAAACTATGCGTTCACATGACCAATACAACACCACTATTTATGGTTTTAATGATCGCTACCGCGGTATTTCTGGAGAGCGTAAAGTACTTTTTGTTAACGAAAACGACATTGCAGCATTAGGCATGGAGAATAGCCAATTAGTCGATATTGAATCGCTTTGGCCTGATGGTATTGAACGTAAAGTGTTTGGTTTTAAGCTGGTGGCTTATGATATTCCAGAGGGTAATATTGCTGCTTACTTCCCTGAAACTAATGCCTTGGTATCTATCGATGGCAGAGGGGATTTGAGTGATACGCCCATTTCCAAAGCTATCCCTGTTGTGTTATCCAAGACAGTGTTGGAGAGTAATAAAATTGATACTGTGACCGCTTAATCTGATTTTTAAACGCGGAGTTAGACAAGGACAGCCTGCTGAAATAGCAGGCTTTTTTGGTTTTAGGGAACCGTGAAAGTAATGCTTAGGCGGATGAAACTGCTGAAGTTAAAGGCTTAGGGAGTCAGTAACAGAAATAATCGTTATTGTGCAAGATCATAGTTCTAGGATATTGATGTCTGTAATTTACCGCGGTCATTTGCAATATTATCATTAACGATGCAATATAATATTTTATAATCCACAGTGGTATATTGTTTTGTTCCTGCCAGTAAAAAATAGCTTTCGGATCTACTTTGCTATTGCGATCTATGTAATGTGGGTAGTCATTTTTTCAGCATTAAATTATTTTAAAGAAAAACAGCACCTGTATTCTGAACTGGATGAAAAACTGAAAAATGCCGCGCTGACCATTCCCGCTATTTTACCCAAAGGATTTCATCATAAGGACATGAACAAAGCAGATCTGTCTAAGCAACAAGATCTTGCTATTACCTTAGCGCTATCTGAATATACTCAACGCACTGATATTGTGTATCTCTATACCTTGATCTTGCGGGATAATAAAATTTTCTATACCACTTCAAGTGCTTCTGATGCTGAACTGAAGTCCAATACGTTTGCGGTTAACTATTTTGAACATTATGACGATGCGGCTTCGGATCTTGCGGCTGTTTTTGGGCAACATTATAGCCAAATTAATGAAATTAGTGATAAGTGGGGCGATTTTCGTAGTATCCTCATACCGATCAAGGCGGATGATGGTAGCGTATATATTGTTGGTGCTGACCTTTCAATTAGCCATATTGATACGCTATTAAATGAAACCTTATATTTAACTTTAATCATCTCGGCGTTATTTTTATTGTTTGTCTGTCCGCTATTTGTTGTGCTTAGTTTAGAACCTCGTCGACAGGTTCGTATTTTGGCAAACAAGGTAACAAAACAAACATCAGAATTGGTTGAAAGTGAAGCAAAGCTCACGTCCATTTTTGAGTACTCTCCCGTTGGCATATTCCACTATGATAATAATGGTGTGATCCAAAAAACTAATAAACGTTTTGAAGAAATCCTCGGTGCTGACAGGGATACACTTATTGGTTTTAACATGCTGGAACGGCTTGAAGATACTGAAATACTCAACATGGTGAAACAGTCACTACAAGGTAAAGTGAGTGTGTATGAAGGTCCTTATACATCCGTATCTGGTCAACGGTGTATGCATTTACATGCCAATTTCGTCCCGCTTTATTCCAGTACTGGAGAGTTAGAAGGCGGTATCGGTGTCTATAATGACGTAACGGAAAAACAGCAAAGTACTGCGAACTTAAAAAAACTCTCTATGGTTGTTGAATACAGTCCTGAAAGTATATTTATAACAGATACTCGCGGTATTATTGAGTATGTAAATCCTAAGTTCACCGTTACCACAGGTTACACTGGAACTGAAGTTGTCGGTAAAAAAGCCAATTTTTTTCGTTCTAACGATACGCCTGATCGTGTATACAGAAATCTATGGGCAACGATATTAGCAGGCCAAGAATGGCGTGGTGAATTAAAAAACTGCAAGAAAAATGGTGAACTATTCTGGGCTAAAGTCTGTATTGTACCAGTCACAAATGAGGGGGTTATAACCCATTTTATTGGTATTCAAGTCGATGTAACCAAAGCAAGAATTTCGTCACGAAAAATTTCCTATCAAGCTACTCATGACATGCTGACAGGGTTAATTAATCGTTATGAATTTGAAAACCTCCTTGCGCAAAACATTACGTCAGCACAGCAAGATAATACGACTCATGCATTATGCTTCTTAGACCTTGATCAGTTTAAGATTATTAATGATACCTGCGGCCATATGGCAGGAGATGAACTGCTGCGCCAATTAGCTTTGTTGTTAAGTGAAAATATTAAACCACAAGACATATTAGCCCGGTTAGGGGGGGATGAATTTGCCATTTTAATGACCCAATGTGATCTCGCCCAGGCCGAGAAAACGGCGCAGGATATACAGGCATTAATTGCGAACTTTCAGTTTATGTGGGAAAAAAATATATTCAGTATCGGCGCTAGTATCGGTTTGGCTGAGATTAACAGTCAAACTAAAAATATCACCGAAATATTAATAGGTGTCGATTCAGCTTGTTATGCCGCTAAAGACTTAGGTCGTAATCGTATTCATATCTATCATTCAGAGGATGAACTGTTAGTTAAACGTGATGGTGAATTCCGTTGGGTTAATGAACTAAAATACGCATTAAATGAGAATAGATTTGAACTCTATGCACAGCCGATTGTGTCGCTTTCAGATTCATCGAAAAAGCCGATCTATGAGGTATTACTCCGCCTGCGCACTCGAAGTGGTGACATTGTCCCCCCTGGTGCATTTTTACCTGCCGCAGAACGCTATAATTTATCCAATGCGATAGACCGTTGGGTCGTCGATCATACCTTTGCTTGGATGGGACAGCATTTACAGCATTTAGACCATGTTGATCACCTCGCTATTAACTTATCTGGTGCATCATTGGGGAGTCTTACGCTACTCAGTCATATTATGCAGCAGATCACATTGCATAATTTACCGCCCAGTATGATCAAGTTTGAAATAACAGAAACTGCAGCGATCAGTAATTTGCGTGATGCGACCTTATTTATCAAAACATTACGTGACTTTGGTTGTCAGTTTGCGCTGGATGATTTTGGCAGTGGCTTGTCTTCATTTGCCTACTTGAAAAATTTACCTGTGTGTACGTTGAAGATTGACGGTATGTTTGTTAAAGATATTTTGGACGATCCGATCGATGAAGCTATGGTTAAATCAATCAATGATATTGGTCATGTCATGGGCATGAAAACGATAGCTGAGTTTGTTGAAAATGATGCCATTAGGCAGCGATTACAGGACATGGGCGTCGATTATGCCCAAGGTTATGGGATCGGTAAACCGGCTCCGATTAACGAAATCTTGCAATCGATGGGTAAAGGGACTTGAGTGATACGCCGATTTAGATAATGAAAGCCTGCATTGCTAGCAGGCTTTTTTGCTGAGGGGCGTTAACGCAAAAGTGATTAATTTATATGAAAAAAATCGATTGGACGATTACTTTAAATACAGTGGCTTACGAGTTTTCTGGGATGCCGATAACAATTATATTCAATCACAAGCTTGAAAACCCCATAAATAATCCACATTATTTAATTAAGCGCTCATCAGAGGCTTAACCGAATAAGAGCACTGCCGTTAGGAGTTAACTCTTATTCATTACAATTTAAAGATTAAACACATTAGTCATGTAATAAACGCGAATGATTCGGTTTATGTCACATGAAATATTGCTCAATGGAGAATATAAATATGCCTACTTTTGATTTCACACCACTATACCGCAGTGCAATTGGTTTTGAACGTCTAGCTCAGCTAGCTGAAACCGCATCTCAAACTCGTCAGTCGGGTAACAACTTTCCTCCGTACAACATCGAACAGCTTGATGAGAACAACTATCGCATCACTATGGCTGTGGCTGGTTTTGACCTAGATGAAGTAGAGATCGTGACACAAAATAACGAACTCCTTGTCAAAGGCACTAAAACGGCAGCCGAAGATAAAGACACCCGCAAATTCTTACATCGTGGTATTGCAGAACGTAACTTTGAACGTAAGTTTGAACTTGCCGACCATGTGTTTGTAAATGGCGCGGATATGAAAAACGGTCTGCTTTATATTGAACTCGAGCGTCAATTACCTGAAGCGATGAAACCTCGAAAAATTGAAATTAATGGCGCTAAGACACTGTCAGCTAAATAATTTCGACAAACAATTTCGACAAAAAATCAATTCTATTCGCTAACTGAACAAAATCAGTTGGCGAGATAGCATCCAAGATTTAAAAACTGAATTTAATAAATAGAGTGCTACTCAGTAGGCTCGACACTATAACTATGCTTTAAGGAAGATAGATTATGACAACACATTTTGATTTTACCCCATTATACCGCAGCGCTATTGGCTTTGATCGTTTTGCTCAAGTTGCAGAGCGCCTAACAGAGCAAGGTAAATGTACCGATTATCCTCGTTATAACATTGCTCAATTAGCAGATAATAAATATGAAATCACCCTTGCTGTCGCTGGTTTTGAGCTAAGCGAAATAGACATTGAAGTGAGAGTAGATGAAGTTATTATTGCAGGTAAGAAAGCGGCAAATACAGCAGGCGCAGAAAATGCTGATAGCCAGAAAGCAGCGGAATCTAAGTTCTTACATCGTGGCATTGCACTGCGTAACTTTACTCGCAAATTTGAATTAGCGGATCACATCGAAGTGAAAGGGGCTGATTTAATTAATGGCTTACTCACGCTATCGTTAGTACGTAATGTTCCTGAAGCATTGCAACCGCGAAAAATTGCAATAGGGGCGTAGTTGCTCTGATTGATATTTACTGATTAAGGCGCCGAGTGGCGCCTTTTTTGATCTTGTAAACTGTTTATATTAACGATTTAACTTACCCTAAACAACCCTCGAAAACATTACTTCCTTCTTCCGAGAATATTGATTTTACGTATTTTTTATCAAAAATAATCTTCTCAATACATTTAGCTCGCGGCGGTAATCATACTTAGATTACATAAAAAAAATCTCAAAATATAAAAAAGTTAAAATTTAATGAGAGATAGTTCACAGAGGGAAGTAAGTTTGATATTTATTTGTGTTCATAAAAAATGATCTTAAAAAACTCATTTGTATACTTATTTAACATATACGCCAAACGGTATTATTTAATGTAACAGTTTGTTTTATAGTTGTATTTTAATTTAACCTTAAGTGTGAAGTCTTAGTCATTCTTTATAGTGTACGTAATAATATACTTACCACTTGATTTAACTAATTCAAATTGAAACATATTTCAGATCACAAATTAAGTTTTTTACATTTGTAATAAAAAATACATTGGCGCAACATATACCTCAAAGGGGAGTGTGGCGGTTCGGCTGTTGATATCGATTGTCTATTTTCTTTAAATTATTTTAAATTTATTAATCAAGAGGTTATTAGAAATGATTAGAATTTTCCTTTGCTGTGCAGCAGGTATGTCTACGTCTATGGTTGTTAATAAAATGCGTAAGGCTGCTGAAGAAGCGGATATTAAAGCTGAGATTAATGCTTACTCTATTTCTGCATTCGAAACTGAAGTTAAGAACAATGATGTTTGTCTCGTCGCCCCACAAGTGAAATACAAGTTTGCTGAATTCAGTAAGCGTTGTGAAGAAGAAAATGTGGCATGTGGGCAAATTGACATGATGCAGTACGGCATGATGAAGGGCAAAGAAATTCTACAACAAGCGATTAACTTAAAAGGCTAGTGGTCGGTTGTATTAAATAATTAATCAGTGCGTGGTGTTATAGCTGCGCATTTTTTAAATGAATTCAATATACATTTTTATAAATAAGGAAGTTTTATGTCAATTATGAATTCCACCATGGATTTTGTAGAGCGAGTCATTGCGCCAGTTGCAGGCAAGGTTGCTAACCAAAAGCATATTTGCGCAATTAAAGATGGTTTCATTTCTACAATGCCATTCCTGATTGTTGGTTCTTTACTGCTGGTATTTGCTAATCCTCCTGGTACAGGTAACTGGTTCTTAGACGGCTGGCATGCAGTTGTTCAGTTCATCGGTCGCGATAACATTGTTGGCCCATTCTTTGTCAGTATGGGTATCTTCGCGCTGTACTCTTCTTACGGTATTGCATATAACTTAGCTGAGACGCTTAACACTAAAGGTGTTAGCCCAATGAACTCTGGTATGTTGTCTATGTTCTCTTTCCTACTCGCTGTTGCGCCAGCTGTTTGGGTTGGTGGCGAGCTAGGTAGTGTGATCCCTATGGCTTACTTAGGTGGTGCGGGTGCATTTACTGCTATCATTTGTGGTCTATTGGTGCCTACGTTACAAACTTTCTTGGTTGAAAAAAATATTCGTATCAAAATGCCAGAAGCGGTGCCTGAAAAAATCTCAGCGTCATTTGACCTACTTATCCCTGTAGTCGTAATGATCTTAATTGTACAAATTGTAAATGGTGTATTGGGTAACTTTGACCTTAATATTGCCACTGGCATCATGGAACTGTTCAAGCCACTTGTTTCCGCTTCTGATACCTTCTTTGCCTTTGCTCTAGCTATCTTATTAATCCAATTATTATGGTTTGCTGGTATTCACGGTGCATCAGTTGTTGGTGGCATTATTGGTCCACTACTGCTTATCAACCTAGGTGCAAACCAAGAAGCACTTGAAGCAGGTAAAGAATTACCGGCTATCTTTATCAACCCGGTGATGGACTTCTTCGTATTCGTTGGTGGTTCAGGCGGTACATTAGCACTTGTTTGTATGATGGCTCGTTCTAAATCCGCTCATTTACGTACTATCGGTAAAATGTCATTTATCCCTGGTTGTTTTAACATTAACGAACCTGTGACTTTTGGTACGCCAATCGTTATGAATCCAACCTTCTTTATCCCTTGGATTGCAGCACCATTAGTCAACGCATGTATCGTTTGGGGTGCATTCAAATTTGATTTAGTGTCTAAAGTTGTGGCTTTACCACCATGGACAATGCCTGCGCCAATCGGTGCTGTAATGTCGACGAATTCTATGTTCGCTGCCGTTATCGTTGCAACTTGTTTTACCGTGAGTGGATTAATTTTCTACCCATTCTTCAAAGCCTATGAAAAAGAATTATTAGCGCAAGAGAAATTTGAAGAAGTAGCTGAAGAAAAAGCATTATCACCAGCGACTGCAGCTTAATAAATAGCTGTAAGCATTCACAATAGCCATCTTTTACATTCAAATTTAAAGTAATAGATGGCTGATTAAAGCCCAAATTAAAATTCAAAGATTAGGAATGGATGATGGAAATTACAGAAGAATTTTTGATGACACTTTTATGCCAAGCCGGCGCAGCTCGTTCAGCAGTCATGCAAGCAATGCTAGAAGCAAGGCAGGGTGATTTCGAATCAGCAACTGCATCACTTAAAGCGGCAGATGAAGCATTAGAAGAAGTGCATAAATCACAGACCGAACTTATCAGCTTCGATGAAGGTGAAGGCAAAGTCAAAATGACGCTGATCTTAACGCATATTCAAGATCACATCATGAATGCTATGTTGTGTAAAGACCTCGCATTCGAAATCATTGAGCTGCAAAGACGAATTCAAAACGAGGACTAAATCATGTTAAAAATTACAATTATCGGTGGTGGTTCGAGTTACACACCAGAAATTATCGAAGGCTTCATTAATCGTCATCACGAACTGCCTGTAACACACATCGATTTGTTTGATATCGAGGAAGGTCGCTACAAAGTCGAGACTGTTGGCGCATTAGCAAAACGTATGATTGAAAATGCTGGACTCGATATTGAACTAAATATTGAATTTGATCGCCGTAAAGCATTAACGGGCGCTAACTATGTCTGCTCTCAGATGCGTGTCGGTATGATCCCTGCGCGTATTCAAGATGAATTATTGGGTAACAAGTACGGCATGATAGGTCAGGAAACCAATGGCATCGCCGGTTTTGCTAAGGCCATGCGTACCATTCCTGTGACCCTGTCTTTATGTAAAGACATGGAAGAGATCTGCCCTGACGCTTGGCTGATTAACTTCACTAATCCATCGGGTATCATCACTGAAACTGTACTAAAACATACCAATGTCAAAGTAATTGGCCTATGTAATGTGCCAGTGTGTACCCAGTTTGGTATTGAAGAACTGATGGGCACTAAAGATCTACAAGTGCAATTTGCTGGTCTAAATCACTTTATCCATGCATTCCATATTTGGGACCACGGTAAAGATCGTATTGGTGAATTAATCGATAAAGTTTGTTCTGGTGAAGAGTTTGCATTGCCTAAAAACTTAGGCGAAGTGACTTGGGTTCCTGAGCAATTAAAGCACTTAGGCGTACTACCGTGTGGTTATCATCAGTATTACTACAAGCAAGATGACTTAGAGCAAAAAGAAGTGAAGTCAGAAGGTTACGTTACTCGTGGTGAACAGGTTCAAGAAATTGAAACTGCACTATTCAAATTGTACGAAGATGTGAATCTTAATGTTAAACCAGCACAATTAGAAGAACGTGGCGGTGCCCATTATTCTGAAGCAGCGTGTGAATTAATTAATGCCATTCACAATGACAAGCGTACATTGATGCACGTAAATATTCGCAATAACGGTACTATTTCCGAATTACCCAATGATTGTGCAATTGAAGCGACATCTGTTATTACTTCATGTGGCCCTCAGCCGTTGAACGTTGCACCAATCACTAATCCGGCAATTCGCGGTACCTTACAATTGCAAAAAGCATTTGAAGAACTGGCTGTTGAAGCGGGTGTATTTGGTGATTATGGCGCCGCATTACAGGCATTAACAATTAATCCGTTAGTGCGTAAAGGCACTGTAACCAAGCAAATTCTGGATGAGATGATTGAACTGAATGCTAAGTATGTACCTCAGTTTAACACTAAGTAGCAGAGTGATTTATGAAACTAATCGTAAACATAGATGATTTAGGTCTAACTGAAAAAGTAAATGAGTCTGTTGTAGCATGTTTTAAAGTCGGTATTGTGCAGTCAACGACGATAATGATGAACCAACCTGCAACCGAGCATGCGATTGCATTAATCAAGCAGGGTTTAGTGCCTAATGTTGGTCTACATGTCACGCTAACCAGCGGCAAACCAATTTTAGATCCGAGCCTGGTGCCTGATTTAGTTGATAGTGATGGTTTCTTTTTAAAGCAAGATAAAGTGATCGCATCTGAGACACTCAGTTTTGACCAAGCTTATAGCGAGTTTAAAGCGCAATATGATAAAGCCATCAATGCGGGGATTAAATTAACCCATATTGATAGTCATCATTTCGCCGCAGTATTCCCGCCATATAAAGCAGCATTTATTGCTTTTGTGAATGACACGGGTATACCGGTACGCCGTGTTGATCATGTTGTTCCGGGTTGTGATGACTTAACCGTACCAACAACGGAAGCGTTTAGTGCCAAGTTCTACGACGATGGCGTTACATTGGCACGACTGCAAGCGGTGATCCTTGATTTTAGTACTCAGATCCCCAATGGCACGTTAGAGTTAATGAGTCACACCACGCTGGAGGGGGATACGCGATTGCCAACGCTTTCACGTTACGTTGATAAGCGTGTTGATGAGTTTAATATTTTGACGTCTCGAGCATTAAAAGACTGGTTAGAAATTCAGGGTATCGAATGCATAGGGTTTGATTCTCTTTAATTTAAAAATGACTAACTCACTAAAATGAATGCTCATTGCATTAAGGCAGGGGTAATGGGCATTCATCTCTTCAGTATAATGTGATAGCTAAAGTTAACCACATGTTACATTCTTTGCGATATGTTATAGATTTATGTACACTCCATACAAATCTATAGAGTATCGTATGAAACACAGTTCTTATTTTAAAAAATCAATGTTGCTTGCTAGTCTACTCAGTTGGGTTTTAGTCACGCTAATGCCTGTGCTTAACGCCAATAATAGCGTTGGTGTATGGGCGACATTGTGTACCGTCAATGGACTGGAACTGGTTCAGATCGAAAAAGGTAAACCTCAAAGTCATGAGGGGAAACCTTGTCCATTCAGTCACTTTTCTTCATTTCATGATCTTGCGTTATTAACCGCGCCAACATTGGTAGGCGTTAGCTTTTCAATCCAAGAACATTATTCGTTTTTAGCGCATAGCATGCGTTATCAATGGCAAGTACCTCGCGCACCGCCCGCAGTCCTTTCTTAACTTAAATCATCGCTGTACTCGTCACTGTACTGTTTACTGCTCTATGTCTATTTATTGCAACAGTGACTGTGAGCATACGGCGCATTCACGTGGTCAATATACCGTTAAGCTTTTGTGTTTATCGGAAATTGATGACGAAAAAAATTAGTTTATATGGATTACCATCGTTAACGCGATAGGGACTTTGTAGAAAGGAATATACAAAAATGTCGAAAACCTCTACGCCGATGAATAATAGGCCGATAAATAATGCTCCATCTCATAATGAGAGGCATGCACGTTCGAAGCATCGTTACTTTTTAACGTGGCGCTGGCACTTTTATGCTGGGCTATTTGTCGTACCGTTTATGCTGATGTTGAGCTTAACAGGTCTGGTCATGTTGTTTGATGATGAAATTGAATTTAGCCGTTACCAATCAGTATTAGAAGTCGTCCCACAAAACTCGGCTGTGGCTGTTTCTGCGCAAATGGATAATGTATTACTCGCTTATCCAGATGCAAAAATAACGCAATTCGTGCCAGCGCCAAGTTCTGATTTGGCTAACCGATTTTCCATTACCCTAGATTCTGGTAAGACGGTATTTGTGACTGTTAACCAATATAGTGGCGACATTATAGGCTCGATAGATCGCAGTGATAGTTGGTATCAACTTGCCAATGATATTCACGGTACTTTGCTGTTAGGCGATTGGGGAGATTACCTGATTGAAATAGCGGCAAGCTTGGGCGTGATCTTATTAGTGACAGGTGTTTATTTATGGATACCACGGGATAACGCCAGCAAAGCCGGCTTTCTTAAAATTAGAACGACAAATGGTCCCCGTATTTTGATGCGTGACTTACATGCCAATATTGGCGGGTTGTTGTCTTTGGTATTGTTGTTTTTCTTTATTTCCGGCTTAGCATGGGCAAGCGTTTGGGGTGGCAAGTTTGTGCAGGCGTGGAGCAGTTTTCCGGCAGAGAAATGGGATGATGTGCCACTTTCTAGCCAAAATCACGCATCAATGAATCACGGCAGTGAAGAAGAGATGCCATGGAATTTAGAACAAACGTTAATGCCTGAATCACATGATCATGCTGCGATGTTAGCAGCCATGTCAGTTACAGAAAATAGCCAGGATGGTGAGGCAGCTGATGATGCTAATATGAACATGGCAGCTAAATGGGGTGTTGATGACGTATTGGCACAAGCTAAGACACTTGGCTTTAGCCAGTTTAAAGTTAACTTTCCGCGCACTGATACAGGGGTTTATACCTTAGCGGAAAATACCATGAGCGGTGATATTACCGATCCAAGATTGGATCGAACCACGCATATCGATCAATACTCGGGCAGGGTTTTAGCCGATGTTACTTGGAACGAATATAACCCAATGGCCAAGTTTATGGCTGCCGGTATTGCCCTGCATCAAGGTGATGTAAGTGTATTGAACAAGATCGTTAATGTACTGTTTTGTTTGGCCTTTATATTTATCGCCATCTCAGGTGGAGTAATGTGGTGGATACGCCGACCTACGGGTAAAAAAGTACTTGGCGCACCGCCACGATTTGAGCATGAAGGTGTTTGGAAAGTTGGTTTAGTGACTATGATTGCATTGTCGTTTATGTTGCCAATGGCTGGAGGCACTATAGCGCTAGTACTGCTGGTTGATTGGTTAGTCATCAACCGCGTAAGTAAAGTTAAATTGGCATTGAGTTAATGCCTTAACATTTTATTAGTGCCTTAATTATTGATTATAATAGATAAAATAAAAGCCTGCTTAATCGCAGGCTTTTTGCTTTTCACTTCAAGAACAGCTAATTAAACGCTATTATGCTGGTAAACAAAGTGGCATTCTGAGCTAGTATTCAAATGAGTCCAACTCACATGCATTTAATTAAATAGCGAGGGTAGTATGTTTAAAAATATATCAGCAGCACTGGGCTTTGGTGGTGCAAAAGTAGATACCATTCTCGATCATAATGAAGTGGTTCAAGGTGCTCTGGTATCTGGACATGTAAAAGTAGTCGGCGGTAAGGTAGATCAGAGTATTGATGCGATCACTATTCGATTAATGACTAAAGTGAAGCAAGAAATTGATGGTAATGTTGAATTTGTGGATCATGTGTTGGCGCCATTCAGTATTTCAGACCCGTTTGATGCTAGGGCGGATACTGAGTATCGCTTTGATTTTGAATTTGACTTACATCCAGAAGCACCGATCACGACACTCGCGGTTGCTAACAACCAATGCGTAGTGTGGTTAGATACTCAACTTGATATCGATTATGCTATTGATGCGAGCGATAAAGACGTTATTCATGTTTTACCTTTACCTGTTATCGCTAGTATTATTCGCAAAATAATCGAAGATAAAGACTTAAAATTAGTCAAAACGGACATGGAATCAGGCACTATTTCGATGTCTGGATTTACCAATGAATCTGGCGCATATCAAGAAATAGAATTTCGTAAAAGTAGTATTTTTAGCCGAGGTGAACTCGAGCTTAGCTTTGCATTAAAAGGCGATACTATTTACGGCTTAGCCGAGATTGATCGCGTGTTAAGAGGTGATACTTATAAACGTTTTGATATCTCAATCCATGCTTCGGATGTAGAGATCGACGACTTAGTAGATTATTTAGTTTAAGTTTATTCGGTGTGAGTTCTGTGTAAATATTAATGCACAGAACTATATTTTTCTTCATTTAACTCTTCATTTAATTCTTCATTTTTATGTATTTCATTCTGCAATACCCCCCAAATTATACATCAAACAGTATAAGTATTTTCCTGCTTATAAATAATATTAGACCTCAATATGGCTGTTGTTTTTTTGTTGCAATTCAGTCTATTCCTTAGATTTATAATTATTATGGTTGAAACTATTAATTTATTTACGGCTAATTTACCTCTCGTTAACCAAAATTTAACGGTGGAACATTAACCTTTCAAAACAGTGGTTTAATCTTATATTTGTCATAAATATATGTATGGCATATTTGATTTTAACTAGACGAACTATAAAAACGGGGTTGATAGTTACAGCTCTAACTATTATAGTTGTTATTAATTGAGCGTTCAATTAACACTTATTGGCGACGTAATTAACAAAAACCAAACATGGAATGTTACTTTTTATGCCCAGACCAGTTATGAAAACCGTAAGGCAGCAACAACTGATTGACGCGACGTTGATCTCTGTTGAACGTCACGGTTTACACCACACAACTATCAATACTATTAGTGGATTCGCTGGATTGTCATCTGGCCTTATCAGCCATTATTTTGGTGGTAAACAAGGTCTGATTGAAGCAACGCTCAAATATCTACTTGAGGAACTGAAACAAGCATTATTAAGCCGCATCTTAGGTAAAAACTTATCTCCCGCGGAACGCTTGTCGATGATCGTCGAATCTAATTTCACTGAATTCCAACGCTCAACTGCAGCGACTAAAACTTGGTTAAGTTTTTGGTCTCAAGCCGCCCACGATCCGGGACTCGCGAGATTACAACACATTAACTGCCAGCGTTTGTACAGCAACCTCGCATTCTCTTTTAAACAACTCATGCCCAACGTTGAAGCTATCAACTGTGCCAAACAAACCGCGGCAATGATTGATGGTTTCTGGTTGCGAAGTGCCTTGAGCAGTTGTCCTGAACAAGAATTCGAACAAGCCCAAATTTTATGTAAAGCCTTTATCGAGGCGGTGATTACACCGCACGGAGAAAATGAATGTCGTTAATTACTTATCAGAATTATGTCCACGGACAGTCTATCGCCAATGAAACGGGCGAAACTTTTGAAGTTATCAACCCAGCCACCGGAGCGGTGAGTTATTTAGTTGAAGTTGCAGATGCAAGTGTTCAGCAAGCGGCAATTGACAGTGCAAAAGCAGGTTTTGCAATCTGGTCTAAAATGACGCCGATGGAGCGTAGCCGTATTTTATTAAAAGCCGTGGCTTTGTTACGTGAACGTAATGATGAGTTAGCTGCTATAGAAGTGCAAGACACAGGTAAACCTTGGCAAGAAGCCTCTGTGGTTGATGTTGTAACGGGTGCTGATTCAATTGAATTCTTTGCTGGTCTTGCACCAAGTATCGAAGGCAATCAACAACAGGTCGGTGATGATTTTTATTATACCCGTCGTGAGCCATTAGGCATTTGCGCTGGTATTGGCGCTTGGAACTACCCGCTACAAATCGCGTGCTGGAAAGCTGCACCGGCATTGGCTTGCGGTAATGTGATGATCTTTAAACCATCAGAAGAAACCCCACGTGGCGCGATTAAATTAGCCGAAGTATTTACTGACGCTGGCGTACCAAACGGCGTATTTAACGTTGTGCAAGGTGATGGCCGTGTTGGCGCTTGGTTAACCACACATGACGAGATTGCGAAAGTATCCTTCACTGGTGAAGTCGGCACTGGCAAGAAAGTAATGGCAGCAGCAGCGGGTTCGTTGAAACAAGTAACGATGGAATTAGGCGGTAAATCACCGTTAATCATCTTTGATGACGCCGACGTTGATAACGCGGTATCAGCTGCAATGTTAGCTAACTTTTATACCCAAGGTGAAGTATGCACCAACGGTACGCGGGTATTTGTGCAAGATGCTATTTATCCACGCTTTATCGAAAAACTACGTCAGCGCACAGAGAACAACATAATCTGTGGCGATCCGATGGATCCAGAGACTAACTTTGGTGCCTTGATCTCGAAAGATCATCAAGAAAAAGTGCTTAACTTTATTGAAATTGGTAAATCAGAAGGTGCAGAACTACTTACTGGTGGTCATGCCTTACAACCTGAAAATGCCCCGAACGGTTACTTTGTTGCGCCAACTATCTTTACTCAGTGCACAGATGAAATGACATTAAGCAAAGAAGAGATCTTTGGTCCAGTGATGTCAGTACTTACATTCTCAGATGAAGATGAAGTTGTACGTCGTGCTAATGATACTCGTTTAGGCTTAGCAGCGGGTGTATTCACCCAAGACATTACCCGGGCTCACCGTGTTATTCATCAAATGGAAGCCGGAATCTGTTGGATCAATGCGTATGGCGCATCACCTGCTGAAATGCCTGTTGGCGGTTATAAAATGTCGGGTATTGGTCGTGAAAACGGTAGCGAAACCTTAAAAGCGTATACCCAGATTAAAGCTGTGTATGTTGGTATGCAACCACTTGAAAGCCCATTTTAAGGGGCTATTTTTAAGAGGTTGTTTTAAGGCATTGTTTTAACACATGGTTTTAAGTTTTAATTTTAAGGAAAGGTTATGACTACATCACAAGGATTGTACGATTACATTATTGTTGGCGCGGGTAGTGCGGGTTGTGTATTAGCCAATCGCTTATCTGCCGATCCAGCTAACAAAGTCTTGCTGCTAGAAACGGGTGGCAGTGACAAGAGTATTTTTATTCAAATGCCAACTGCGTTATCGATACCGATGAACAGTAAAAAGTATGCATGGCAGTTTGAAACCCAAGCAGAACCTACGTTAGATAATCGCCGTATGCATTGTCCTCGTGGCAAGGTATTAGGCGGTTCGTCTTCTATTAATGGCATGGTTTACGTGCGCGGTCATGCCCGTGATTTTGATGAATGGCAGCAAGGTGGCGCCAAAAATTGGGATTATAGCAATTGCTTACCCTATTTTAAGAAAGCCGAAAGCTGGGCATTTGGCGGTGATGACTATCGTGGTGACACTGGTCCGCTTGCTGTTAATAACGGCAACAACATGAAAAACCCTTTGTATAAAGCGTTTGTGGCTGCTGGTGTTGATGCTGGTTACATGGCGACCAACGATTACAACGGTAAGCAGCAAGAGGGTTTTGGCCCGATGCACATGACCATCAAAAAGGGTGTGCGTTGGTCGACTGCAAATGCGTATCTAAGACCTGCTATGCAGCGTAGTAATTTAACTGTTATTACCCATGCTTTGGTACACAAGGTATTGTTTGAAAGTAAACAAGCCGTCGGCATTGAGTTTGAACGTAAGGGCAAATTAACGACCTTACATTGCAACAAAGAAGTGATCCTGTCTGCGGGTTCTATTGGTTCACCGCATATCCTGCAATTATCGGGTATTGGTAAAGCAAGTACGCTAGCAGAAGCGGGTATTGAGCAATTACATGAACTGCCTGGCGTTGGTGAGAACTTACAAGATCATCTTGAGTTTTACTTCCAGTTCAAATGCCTTAAACCGATTTCATTGAATGGCAAATTAGATCCATTAAATAAATTGTTTATTGGTGCGCGTTGGTTCTTCCATAAATCAGGTCTCGGCGCAACTAATCACTTTGAGTCTTGTGGTTTTATCCGTTCAAAGCCCGGTCTAGAGTGGCCAGATCTGCAGTATCACTTTTTACCTGCTGCGATGCGTTATGACGGTAAAGAAGCGTTTGCTGGGCATGGTTTTCAGGTGCACGTTGGGCATAACAAACCTAAGAGTCGTGGTTTTGTCAAAGTGGTATCGAAAGATGCACACGTGGCGCCGCATATTCAGTTTAACTACCTTTCTGCAGCTGAAGATATTGCAGCATTCCGCGCGTGTGTTCGATTAACGCGTGAGATCATCAATCAACCTGGGTTAGACGAATTCCGCGGTGAAGAGATCCAACCTGGTACCGCGATCCAAACTGATGAAGAGATCGACAGTTTTGTCAGAAGCACGGTTGAAAGTGCTTACCATCCTTCTTGCTCGTGCAAGATGGGCGAAGACGCGATGGCTGTGGTTGACTCTGAAACTAAGGTTCACGGTATCGATGGGTTAAGGGTGGTTGATTCCTCTGTTTTCCCAACCATTCCAAATGGTAATCTGAACTCACCGACTATTATGCTGGCAGAGCGCGCCGCCGACCTTATCCTTGGCAATACCATGCTTAAAGCGGATGAGGCTACGGTAGTGGTAGCGCCAGAATGGCAGACTACACAACGATTACAAGCACCAAAAAGACAACCTGCTTAATTGTTAATAAATAATATCGCTAATAAAGAATATTATTAATAAAGAGTACTGTTAATGCGTGATGAAAATGGCGCATTAGCTATTTAGGTATCTGACCAGCCTAAGCCGTTCTGGCTGAATGGTCTTTAACGCCAAACTCAATTTATCAGGGTTTAAATATCTGCAATATGATATTTAAGGTTTGAGGGTTAGTGCTATCTAAAAAGAGCCTAACTTAAACGTTGAGGTGGCTATATTAGAACACAAGAGGGATCAAACTTGTGTTTTATACAAAATTACATGGAGTTTAATTTATGATGACTAGTTGGCTTACCATAGGTATTTTATTTACCTTTGCTGCAATTGCATTTGTGATCTACCGTTGGGGTAATGTGAAATGCGTTGGTGTCACCCCCGTACGTACATTCACGTTTATCGCTATTCTATTTACCTCTGGTTTGGACGTGGGACTGATCATGTTCCCGCTGACTGAATTTGCTGGTTATGCAAATCTTGCAGCTAGTCCTGAATACAGCTTTAGTAATCCATTGGCGATTGAATTTGGGTTCTGGGCATTCTTAATTTGGGCATTCTACTTTTTAACTTGTTTCTATTTTTGTGTTATTGAACCAAGAGTAAAATTCTTTGAGATCCCACTAATCAAATTCGTCAATAACTTTATCATTATCGGTACGTGTGCCTTTACTGCTTACTTGTTACTGACTAATTTACCTTGGTATTTACCTGAATTAGGCGATGGCGAAACGATAGTGGGTAGTTTCTACCTGATTGTGTTTGTGGTTATCGCAGCTGCGGTTTATTCAAGCACCAGTATTCGTTATGTACGAATCTTAAGTTTAGCCAGTACTTGGTTGTTCTTGGGCCTTATCGTATTGATGTGGGCGGGCGCGTTCCTATCTGAAGGTTCAAGTGTGAGTGAATTCACCAAGACGTTTGCCTTGATTGGCGATTACTTTGGTAACTTGCATCACTTTGTTTTACCAATGAATGATTACCATGAATTTTACTTATTCTGGTGGTTCTCTTGGAGCATCATGATTGGTCAATTCACGTCGCGTTTTGTTGGCGGCATGAAGACTTACCAAGTACTAATTGCAATGATGGTATTCCCGTCTATTCCAATCGCAGTATGGTTCTCGGTACTTTATTACTACAGTGTTAATGAAATCGCGACAACGGGTTTCTATAACTTGGCGATGATATTAGTGGGCATCACCTTTGTGATCAACTCGTTGGATTCATTAGTACGACTGTATACTGATAATTTAAACTTAACTGTAGAACGTTTTGGTAAGGCTAAATACATCATAGGTAACGTTGCCCTGATGAGTGGCTTAACATTATTGTTCAAATTGGATTTCTTACAAATCCAGTGGGTTGGAGCATTAGCTATCGCGCTTATTCTAGGCTGTTTCGTGTATATATTAGCGAAAAAATACCAGCAGGTTGCGGCTATTGAGCAGTCACCAAAAGAGAATGAAATCGATTTTGATAAAATTGAATTGGCTAACTAACATATAAATAGTGCCTATTTTGGTAACAAGCAAAATAACGTGTAGGCGTTATTTTGTCTTTTTTATATTTGCAGTGTGAGTCGAGTTAATTTCTGTTATTGTTGCGGAAAATGACATGTTATCCATTCGGTTACCTGTTATCTATTCGGTTATCAATTTAGGCTATATTTATGGAAAAGTACGAAGAGCTATTAGTGTCATTGCGCCGTGTAATTAGGGCCATTGATATACATTCTCGCCAGTTAAATAAGCAATCAGGCTTAACCGGTCCTCAGCTTATGGTAATGCAAAATATTGCCTTGCTTGATGCGCCGTTAGCAAAAGATATTGCCAAAGAGATCGCACTCAGTGCCGCGACAGTGACAACCATTATCGACCGACTTGAAAGTCGAAATTTGGTGGTCAGAACGCGCAGTAAAACCGATAAACGTAAAGTGCACTTATCATTGAGTGATGCAGGAAAGACGCTATTAAGCAGTTCACCTAAACCACTGCAAGAGCATTTTATTACCCGTTATCAGAACCTTGAAGAATGGGAACAGAGCCAACTATTATCATCTGTCGAACGTATTGCATCTATGATGGATGCGGAAAAACTAGATGCTGCACCGGTACTATTGGTTGGCCAAATACAGGCCGAAGAGTAATGTAATTACTTGACTGATTTTACCCTGTTTTAATCATTATTTATAAATGCTTACCGTAAATGTTTTTAAGAATTTTGTACGGATGTTTACGGTTTTTGGTACTTATTTAAGCTTTTAGCAGCAATTTACTGTAGTATTGCTGATACTTCATAACAATAATAAGGATATTATTAATATGCGGAAGACTTTCGCTACGACCCTACTTATCGCTTCAACCTCTCTTTCTACCTTCGCTAATGCTAGTGAATGCGGCACTGTTACTATTGCTGACATGAACTGGAATTCAGCTACCTTAATCGCTAATATCGACCGCTTCATTCTCGAGCATGGCTTTGATTGTGACGCCGAACTTGTCCCTGGTGATACCATGCCAACGGGCACGGCTATGATTGAAAAAGGTCAGCCTGATATTGCCCCAGAATTCTGGAGTAACTCGATGAAATCGGCGCTTGATCAAGGCGTTGCAGATGGGCGTATTCGTTATGCTGGTGTCACCCTTAGCGATGGCGGTGAAGAAGGTTTTTGGGTTCCTGCCTATATGGTTGAGAAAGACCCAAGCTTAGCCACTATTGCTGGCATTAAAGCTAATGCAAAATTATTTAAACACCCAGAAGACCCTAGTAAATCTGCCTTTATGGGTTGCCCTGCCGGTTGGAATTGCCAAATTTCAACATCACAACTCTTTGACGCGATGAATCTTGCTGATTCTGGCTTTGATTTAATTGACCCAGGTTCAGGCGCTGGTTTGTCAGGTTCGATTGCCAAAGCCTATGAGCGCGAAGAAGCTTGGTTTGGTTATTACTGGGCGCCGACCGCTGTATTGGGTAAATACAAAATGGTTAAGGTTGATTTTGGTACCGGTATAGATGAAAAACATTTCAAAGAATGTATCACCCAAAATGATTGCTTAACACCGAAAGCAACCATGTATCCGCCATCTGCAGTAGACTCTGTTGTGACAGAAGAATTTGCGGCTAGAGCACCTGAAGTCATGGCTTATCTTGCTGCCCGCTCGTTCCGTAATGCGCAGATGAATGAGTTACTTGCTTGGATGGAAGATCAACAAGCTGACGGTGAATACAGTGTTGAACACTTTATTACCAACTATGAAGATACCTGGTCACAGTGGGTTGATTCAGCTACCGCGAAAAAAATCAAGAAAGCAGTCTCAGAGCTATAGCCTTTCACTATACCCGACTACTTCAGCATGCAGATTGTGCATTTGCAGTAGCTTGGGTATATATAGCCCGAGCGATTCGGGCTTTTTCATCTTAGGAAACAAATCATATGTCAGACAGTTCATGGCTTTCGGAAATACCGCAGCTAGATCGTCACCAATTACTTGATATTAGAAAAACATTGGATGGCGCTTATCGCGGTTTTTCGCGTGAATACGGTGATAGTATTGAAGCATTCTTTGATCCTTTACTTACTTTTCTTATTTGGTTTGAAAAATTATTACTTGGCAGCCCTTGGTGGTTAGTGGTTGCTGTATTAGCGGTATTTGCTTATGTCGCGAGTCGCTCATGGAAATTAACTTTAGGCGTTGCAGTTGCCTTTTTCCTCATTGGCTTCTTTGGTATGTGGGACAACACCATGCGTACCATGAGTATTATTCTAGTCTCCACTTTACTCGCCATACTCATTGGTATTCCAATTGGGATCGCGATGTCACGCTCTGACCGCGTGCAGTCAACTGTGACCCCCATTCTCGATATTATGCAAACCATGCCCGCTTTTGTGTACTTGATCCCAGTGGTGATGTTATTAGGTATCGGTAAAATTCCCGGCGTTATCGCCGTTATTATTTACGCCGTGCCGCCAGTGATCCGGCTAACCAATTTAGGTATACGTCTTGTTGACAAAGAAGTATTAGAGGCCGCAACGGCTTATGGTGCCAGTCCTACGCAACGTTTGTTTGGCGTGCAGTTACCACTGGCCATGCCTAATATTATGGCGGGTATTAACCAGACCATTATGATGGCGCTTGCTATGGTAGTTATCGCGTCGATGATTGGTGTGAAAGGCTTAGGTCAACCGGTATTGAAATCAATTACCAACCAATACTTCACCCTTGGCTTGATGAATGGTTTAGCGATTGTTGCATTAGCGATTATCTTTGATCGGATCTCGCAAAGTTATGCAAAACGTACATTACAAAATTTAGGAGGGCACTAATATGAATTCGCATAACAAGAGCAGTTCAACTGACATTAATTGTCCGAGTAAAAGTCCGTTAATTCGTATTAAGAATTTATACAAAATTTTTGGTAAAGATGAAAAAAAGATACTCGAACAAGTTAAAGCCGGTAAATCAAAAGATGCCATCTTAGCTGAGACCGGTCATACCGTTGGTTTATCGAATATTAATCTGGATGTTTATCCGGGGGAAATATTCGTGATCATGGGCTTGTCAGGTTCAGGTAAATCAACCTTGATCCGCCATTTTAACCGCTTGATAGAACCGACATCCGGTGAGATAGAAGTCGCGGGCAGTGATGTCATGCAACTAACGAGTAAAGACCTACAAGATTTCCGTCGTCATAAAATGTCGATGGTATTCCAACGTTTTGGACTGATGCCACACCGTACCGTATTAGAAAATATTGGTTATGGTTTGCAAGTACAGGGCGTTAAAAAGGTTGAATGGAAACAGAAGGCAACAGAGTGGTTGGAAACCGTAGGATTAGATGGTTATGCCAATCAATATCCAGGACAACTGTCTGGTGGACAGCAGCAACGTGTCGGTTTAGCCCGCGCACTGTGTACCGATGCTGATATCCTGTTAATGGATGAAGCATTTTCAGCACTGGATCCGTTGATCCGCAGTGAAATGCAAGACCAGCTGATTGAACTGCAAGAAAAACTGCATAAAACCATTATCTTTATTACCCATGATCTTGATGAAGCATTACGCTTAGGTGATCGCATTGCAATTTTGCGTGATGGGGTATTAGTGCAACAAGGTGAACCGGTTGATATTTTGCTTAATCCGGTTGATGACTATGTTGAAGCCTTTGTTAAAGATGTAAACCGTGCGCGTGCATTGACGGTGGAAACCGTGATGCAGCCGCAAATCTGCCGTATTTCGGCAGAAACAATCGGTGAAGCTGTTTTACAAATGCGTAAGTCAAAACAAGATTATGGCTATGTCGTAAACGAAGACGGTTATCAAGGGGTGCTTACCCAAGATACTTTAGACGGTGTCGATAAAAATGATTACAGCAATGTCCTTGATGCGTCGTTATTAGATGACGTACCAGCGGTACAAAGTGATGCGTTAATCGAAACGGTTATTCCTGAAATGCTGGATAATATATTGCCATTACCGGTATTGAATATTGATGGTGAAGTCGAAGGCAATCTGTGTCGTTCTACACTGGCAGATGTATTAAGTGATCAGCCTAGCGTGGAGGAGGACAAGGACAAGAAGTCAACTTACGCTTAATACGACGGCATTATGATGTGGTATTACGAGTAAGTTAAATATAAAAATGCCCATTACGCTCGGTCGAGGTAATGGGCATTAACTAATATCAATAACCAGTATCAATAATCAATAAATGATCGAAATCAATTAACGCTAATATATTCTATTGAATGATAAGGATGTTAGTGGGTAATTGACTAAAGTCATTCGCTAGTATTAACAGACTATTTACTATACTCCTTATGGACAGCAACTTATTCCTCATGAGTTGCAAATTAGGGGACGATTATTGTGGTTATTTTTAACTCTTTAGTGAATAAAAAAACTATATTTCAGCAAGACATACTTAAGAAAGGAGCCTTAGCTGCTATCACTGTGCTGCTGTTGATGGTCACTTTTTTTATTCCGCCAAGTTATGCGCTGTTTGTTAGTCCCCCCAAAGATCCTATGCCGTTTATTCAGGCGCAATTCCCCGATGCCACTGCGATTTCGGATAAAACCCCAACCAAAGTCGGTGGTTACCCTATCTGGACAGTACGTAAAAACGATGAAGTTTTAGGTTATGCTTTTGAAACCAACGATATTGCTAAGATCCCTGCTTATTCTGGTGAACCCGTCAATATGCTGGTGGCTATCGATCCACAAGGTGCCTACCTCACGGCCAAAGTATTAGAACATCATGAACCGATTATTCTTGCTGGTATTCCTGAGAGCAAGTTATGGGCTTTCACGGATCAATATGCTGGTTTATCCGTGCGCGATAGATTAAAGGTCGGTGGTAATAAGAACGAAGGCTACATCGCCATTGATGGTCTTTCCGGCGCTACTGTTACTGTTATGGTGATGAATGTTGGCATCACCAAATCGGCCAAAAAAGTCGCGCAAGCACTGGCTATTATCGAAACGTCCAACGGTATTATCCAACCTATTTCAACCATAAAAACTGAATTATTTACCGCCGCTGATTGGACTCAGTTAACGGGTGATGGCTCTATTCGTAAGTTATATCTGGATCGTAACGCGGTTGATAACAGTTTTGAAGGGACTGCTGCAGAGTACGTAGATGAAGCCAGTGCTGATGAAAAACAAGATATGTTTGCCGAGATCTATTACACCCTTGTTGATATTCCCACCATAGGTAAAAACTTGTTTAGCGCGACTGATTACCAATGGTTAACCGATCCCCTGAAACCGGGTGAGCATTTGATCGGGGTATTTGGTAATGGTTACTCATTTAAAGGTTCGGGTTATGTGCGCGGCGGTATTTTTGACCGTATCCAAATCCATCAGCAAGACAATGCTATTTCATTTCGAGACTTACAGCATGAGCGGGTGACCGATATATTCATTGCTGGCGCGCCAACGTTCAAAGAAATGTCAGTATTTAAAATCGAAGCGCATCACGAGTTTGATCCCGGTGCTGAATGGGCGTTCGAGTTGTTAGTTCGTCGTCAAACCGGCCCTGTAGACAGCTTATTTAACAGCTTTAAAGGCCAGTATGCCATGCTGGAAAAATATGTTGATACCCCGCCTGCAATTATGCCAGAACCCGAATTAACCCTGACTCAGCAAGTATGGCAAGAACGTCATACCGAGGTCGTGCTCCTGATTGCTTTACTCATCGTATTATTACTGATCTTGTTCTTCCAAGATGTGTTGGTTAGACATCCTAAATTTATGCATAACTTACGTCATGGTTTTCTGGTCGTCACCGTGGTACTCATCGGTTGGTCGTGGGGTGGGCAGTTATCCATTGTTAATGTGTTTACCTTTTTACAAGCGCTGATGCATGACTTTTCATGGGATCTATTTTTGCTTGACCCGATCATCTTTATTTTGTGGTGCGCAGCAGCTGTCACCATGTTGTTGTGGGGACGGGCGGTTTATTGTGGCTGGTTATGCCCGTTTGGTGCTTTGCAAGAATTGGTGAATGTGTTTGGTCGGTTTATTAAATTACCGCAACTGGAATTACCTTATGCCGTGCATGAACGTTTGTGGGCAATCAAATATCTGATCTTATTGGCTCTGTTTGGTATGTCGCTAGATTCATTAGCGATGGCGGAGCAGTTTGCGGAAATCGAACCATTTAAAACCACCTTTTTATTAAAATTTGATCGGGAATGGCCATTTATTGCCTGGGCAAGTCTGATGATCTTAACTAGCCTTGTTAATCGTAAAACATTTTGTCGCTATTTATGCCCGTTAGGCGCGGCTTTATCTGTGCCTAGCAAACTGAGTTTATTCCAGTGGCTTAAACGCCGTTCTGAATGTGGTCAACCTTGTAAAACATGTGCCAAAGAGTGTGAAATTCAAGCCATACAGCCAAATGGTGTGATCAACATGCGTGAGTGCCATTACTGTCTGGATTGTCAGGTGACGTATTTCAATGAGGAAAAATGCCCACCCTTGAAAAAATTGGCAAGAAAGAAAAGAAAAATCAGTGATGAGCAAATCATTGCCATTACCAACACTGAATAAAAAATGGAATAAAGAGCACTTAATCAAAAATCGAATAAAGAACACCTAGTCGCAGCAAAATAAAACAATTTTAATATCACGGAGAGTCTTATGATTGATAATAAAAAAAACGACAATATTGAAGTATCGGAAGAAACAACCCTAGAAAATGCTGATCGCCGTAGTTTATTTAGCAAAACCGCTATGTTAGGTGCGGGCGCTGTATTAGCCCCTATGTCCGCGGCAATGTTTTCATCAATGGCGCAAGCCAAGCGTGTTGAATATGCCAATAGCCCAGTAGTACATCCTGGCGAACTGGATGAGTATTATGGTTTCTGGAGTGGTGGTCATTCTGGCGAAGTCCGTATCATGGGTGTACCTTCAATGCGTGAATTAATGCGTATTCCTGTGTTTAATATTGATAGTGCGACAGGTTGGGGTTTAACAAACGAAAGTAAACGTATTAAAGGTGACAGTGCCCATCTGTTGGCGGGTGATTCACATCATCCTCACATGAGTATGACTGACGGCCGTTATAACGGTAAGTATGTGTTCATTAATGACAAAGCCAATTCTCGTGTTGCCCGTATCCGCTGTGATGTGATGAAAACGGACAAGATGATTACGGTGCCTAACGTGCAAGCTATTCATGGCTTGCGGGTACAAAAAGTGCCGCACACCAAATATGTGATCTGTAATGGTGAATTCGAAATTCCAATGAATAATGATGGTAAAGCATCAATGGAAGACGTAAGCACATACCGTTCATTGTTCAATGTCATTAATGCAGAAACCATGGAAATGGCTTTCCAAGTAATGGTCGACGGTAATCTAGATAATACCGATGCTGATTATGACGGTAAATATTTCGCATCAACTTGTTATAACTCTGAAATGGGCATGAGCTTAGGGGAAATGATTTCTGCTGAGCGCGACCATGTGGTGGTATTCAGTTTAGCGCGTTGTGAAGCGGCGCTAAAAGCCGGTAAATTTAAAACCTACAATGGTAATGATGTGCCAGTACTTGATGGCCGTAAAGGCTCTGATCTTACCCGTTATATCCCAGTGCCAAAATCACCACACGGAATGAATACCTCACCAAATGGTAAATATTTTGTCGCTAATGGTAAGTTATCGCCAACGGTATCTATTATTGCCATTGATAAACTTGATGCCTTGTTTGATGACAAAATTGAACCACGCGATAGCATAGTGGCAGAGCCGGAACTGGGGTTAGGTCCACTGCATACTGCCTTTGATAACCGTGGTTTTGCTTATACAACTTTATTCCTTGATAGCCAAATTGCCAAATGGGATGTCGAAGAAGCGATCCGTGCGCACAACGGCGAAAAAGTGAATTACATTAAGCAAAAACTCGATGTGCATTATCAACCAGGTCATAACCATACATCACAAGGTGAGACCCGTGATGCTGATGGCAAATGGTTAGTGTCTTTATGTAAATTCTCGAAAGACCGTTTCTTACCTGTGGGTCCTTTACGTCCTGAAAATGATCAGTTAATTGATATTTCCGGTGATGAAATGAAATTGGTACACGATGGTCCGGCATTCGCAGAACCACATGACTGTATTATGGTGCACCGTAGTAAAGTGAAACCACAGAAACTGTGGACCCGTGATGATCCTATGTTCGCAGACACAGTAGCAATGGCGAAAGCTGATGGTGTTAATCCGATGTCGGATAACAAAGTTATTCGTGATGGTAACAAGGTACGTGTGTACATGACCTCTGTTGCGCCTGTGTATGGCATGAATGAGTTCAGAGTCAAGTTAGGTGATGAGGTGACGGTTGTGGTTACTAACTTGGATATGGTTGAAGACGTTACTCATGGCTTCTGCATGACCAATCACGGTGTGCAGATGGAGATTGGTCCACAAGCGACAGCTTCAGTCACCTTTATAGCCGACAAACCTGGTGTGCAATGGTATTACTGTAATTGGTTCTGTCATGCTTTACACATGGAAATGCGTGGTCGTATGCTCGTTGAAGCATAACGTTAATAAAGGCGATAAGGCATAGACCTGTAATAGGTTAAGTCTTATTAAATAACAGGGAGTCGCACAGTGAAGACTCCCTGTTATTATCTTTTTATGACTGAAAAGAGAATGTTAATGGCTAAACATGCATTTACCGTATTAGCGTGGTTTATATTATTGCTCAGTGTGCCATTGGCTGTTTTGGCGAAAAACATTCATGTTACTCCTGATGACGATCTCCAAGCCTCGTTAAATCGTGCTGATGATGGCGACGTTGTCATTATTGCAGCGGGCGAATACATCGGTAATTTCATCGTTAATCAAGGCATCACTGTTAGTGGTGAAATAGGCAGTACTGCTGGTGAAACAGAGAGCCTAGCGGGTGCAAATCGCGCGGTGATTAATGCTAACGGTGTAGGTCATGGCATTGAGTTACGCAATTCAAATATTACTATTAAAAACCTGACTATTATTAACTGGGGCAGAGACTTAACAGAGCAGGACTCGGGTATTTATACCGACAAAAAGTCCACTAACATCACAGTGCAAGACAATACGCTAACGGGTGATGGTTTCGGTATCTGGGTGCAACGCAGCCAAGATGTATTAATCAAGCACAATCGAATCTCAGGTAATGCCAAATTGCGTACCGCTGATCGCGGCAATGGTATTCAGCTTTCTATGGTGACCAAGGCCTTAGTCGAAGGTAATACGGTAAGCGAGACCCGTGATGGTCTGTATGTTATTTCCAGCCAAGATAATGAACTCAGAAATAATACCCTGCATGATCTGCGCTTTGGGGTGCATTACATGTATTCGCATAATAACAAGGTAGTGAATAACTTCTCATATAACGCCCGAGTGGGTTATGCCTTAATGAGCTCGCGTAAATTAATCGTGTCGGGAAACCGCAGTTTGAATACCGAAGACTATGGCTTTTTACTTAATTTCATTACCTTTTCGGAGATCTCCAACAATCACGTAAAAGACGTTTGGACCAAGCCTGAAAACAAGGTGTTAGGACGTGATGGTAAAGGGCTATTCATCTACAACTCAGGTTACAACACCATCAAATACAATACTGTTGATACTGCCGAGATTGGTATTCATTTAACCGCGGGTTCTGAGAATGTAAAAGTATATGGTAACAACTTTATTAATAACCCCATTCAAGTGAAATACGTGTCCAATAAACGTCAAGAATGGAGTGTTGATGGCATCGGTAATTACTGGAGTAATTATCTCGGTTGGGACTTAAATGGTGACGGCAAAGGTGATACCGCATTTGAACCGAATGACGGTATTGATAAGATGGTATGGGAATACCCTGAGGCGAAAGTGTTACTCGATAGTCCGGCGGTATTGTTATTACGTTGGGTACAAAATCAATTTCCGATATTAAAACCCGGCGGTGTAAAAGACAGTCACCCATTAATGATGCAGAGCCGTATTGCCAGCATTGTTGATTCAGGCAGCGCGGCAGTTAATAACGACTCTTTAACCAAGAATATTTTCACAAAAAATAGCGAGGCAACAGACTCATTATGACCTCTTCAATTGTAGCAATGACCAATGTCAGTAAGCATTTTCAGCAATTAAAAGCATTAAACAACATTTCCCTTCAGCTTGCAGAAGGTGAAGTACTGGGGTTGTTTGGCCACAACGGTGCCGGCAAAACCACCATGATGAAAGTTATCTTAGGTATTGAAAAAGCCAGCAGTGGTGATGTCACTATTTTTGGTCGAGATCCGCAGTCAAAACAAGCCTGGCAAGATCGTCGCCATATCGGTTACCTGCCTGAAAATGTGAGTTTTTATGACCATCTCACTGGCGTGGAAGTATTACGTTATTTTGCCAAATTAAAGTCGGTGCCACGGAGTCAAGTTGCTGAGTTGCTGGCGTTAGTAGGCTTGACCCATGCGATGCAACGTCAGGTTAAAACCTATTCGAAAGGCATGCGCCAACGATTAGGTTTAGCGCAAGCTTTTCTTGGTGAGCCTAAATTGTTGTTACTTGATGAACCTACAGTGGGTCTCGATCCCACTGCAACCCAAGAGTTTTATCATTCGGTAGACAGCTTAAAGCAGCGTGGTGCCAGTATTATTTTATGCTCTCACGTATTACCAGGTGTTGAACAACATATCGAACGGGCGATGATCTTATCGGGCGGACAAGCTATTGCGATTGGCAGTTTGGCACAATTACGTCAACAAGCCCGTTTACCGGTGATTATTCAGACTCGGGGTATCAGTACGCAATTAAGTGCCGATCCGCTATTAACCCCTTTCATCCAAGAAAACGGTAGTTTACATGTGCAAGAGCATGAAAAAATTAGTGTGTTAAAGCAGGTCATGGCGTATGACGGTATACTTGATATCAGTGTCGAACCGGCTAGTTTAGAGCAGTTGTATCAGCATTATTTGGCTCATGCTAGCGCTATTCAAAGTTTGTCTAGTACAGCTGTAAAGCTTGCTGAAACGGCTAATGCAGCTGTTAGTGTCACTGTGACTGCAACGAAAGGAGTCGTATCATGAGTGCTATTTTAGCAGTTGCTACAAAAGAGTTTCAAGACGGGTTAAGAAACCGTTGGTTTGTGTCTATTACCGCGGTGTTTGCTATTTTATCGTTAGGCTTGAGTTATTACGGCGCGGCGGCATCGGGTGGTGAGGGGGGCGCTTCGCTGTCTTCAACGATTGCTAGTTTATCTAGCCTTGCAGTATTTTTGATCCCACTTATTGCATTATTACTGAGTTACGACAGCTTTGTCGGCGAGCAGGAAGCGGGCACCTTACTGTTGCTACTGACGTATCCGCTCAGTAAGGGACAACTGTTACTGGGCAAGTTTGTCGGCCAAGGCGCCATTATTACCTTAGCGACGGTACTGGGTTTTGGCAGTGCTGCCGTTATGATTGGCTTGCAATCTGGATTTGAGGGAGTGTTTGCTGCCTTTGGATTATTCATTGTCACTGCAACCTTGCTTGGGCTGGTATTTATCAGCGTGGCTTACGTGATAAGCATTGCGGTGAATGAGAAATCAAAAGCCGCTGGTATCGCCTTATTGGTGTGGTTTTTCTTTGTATTGGTATTTGATTTGGCGTTACTGGCGGCGTTAGTGGGGGTCGATGATGGTTTGACTCAACAAGGGCTAGTCAATGTGATGATGTTTAATCCTGCCGATGTGTTTCGCTTAATTAACCTAGCGGCGCTAGATAGCGGCGATGTCAATGGCGTGATTGCGGTGGCGATTAACTCTAGCCAATCTATCTCGGTGTTAATGACGATCATGGTGGCGTGGGTCCTCGTGCCTTTAACGGTGGCGAGAGTTGTGTTTGCCAATAAGAAACTTTAGCTCAATAGCATTAAATTAATGAAGGAACAGGTATGTTTAACTCGAAATTAAAAGGCTTTTTATTAGGAACACTATTAGATAAATCGTTAGGAAAGTCGTTAAGAAAGCCATTAGGAATGTCGTTAGTAATATTGTTCACCCTTGTTGGTTGCGGTGAACAAAGCGAGCAAAAAATGATGGTGCAGCAAGCGGTAAAGATTGAACAAGCGGATAGCTGCCATTTATGTGGCATGACAATCAGTAATTTCCCTGGGCCGAAAGGCGAAAGTTATACTGCCAACCAAGACAATATTAACAAGTTTTGCTCTACGCGGGATCTGTTTGGTTTTATTCTTCAACCTGAAAACAAACGTCAAGTGAAAGAAGTCTTTGTGCATGACATGAGTAAAACACCTTGGGGCCAACCAAACGATGAGCACTTTATTGATGCTAAACAGGCTTGGTTTGTTATTGGCTCAAGCAAGACAGGTGCGATGGGGCAGACGTTAGGTAGTTTTAGTACTAAATCGGATGCTGAAATTTTTGCACAGGAATTTGGTGGTAAACTGTATAAATTTGCTGATATTACGCTTGCAGACCTTTAATTAGAGCCTATGGTGAGCGTAGCTTAAACAAGCTGCGTTTACTGTTATATAGCTCGTTGTATTATGCTTTGAGATAATGTGATAAGAGGGTGTAATAAGGCATTTTATTAAAAAATGAAGGGGGAATAAGTAGTAAAAAACACACAAACAGTTCCGTTGTTATGTGTGTTTTCGGTGTGCATTACTGCACACTATATAACGTCATTAAGCAGTCAATCGTATAGTTAAACAGTCAATTTTATAGTTAAACAACTACGTATTGTTTTGCTTGTCTTGCTTCAACGATATATCTTCTTTTTAGCTTTTTAGCCATGTCTGGTGTTAGATCTGAATGCAGTAATTCTAACGTGCTTTGACCTTTACTTTTCAGGTAAGCAACAACTAATGGACGTGTTGGATCTGCGTGGTTTTTAGCCCATTCATAGCTTTTAATTGCGTTTGCTGGTGGTGTTTTCTTCGCTGCGATATAAACACTACCATCAGGAAAAGATACGCGGTAAATATTGATCATTGGTTTCTCTCTTTATTCTTCGTCATCAAAATACTAAATTCTATAACCTAGTATGACAGCTTTTTGAGTGTTAAACAGAATTAACAGGGTCTATTGCTTAATTTACGTATAATTAAACGCTGGTGGTTTAAGCAATTAACCCGCTTGTGTCCACACACCCCTGATAATATCGGTAACACTCTTTAAATTTAGCATATTAGTTGTTAATTTAAATGGAATAGCGTTGTACTTATAAATAAGCGATTTTTAAGGGACTATCGATAATGAATCAAGCAGTCAAGTACACAACGGTCGCGGCATGGAGCTTATCTATTGCGAATGCGCTAGATGCGATGGATTTCGATCCTAATGAAGTGTTTAAAAATGCTGGTATTTCATTAGCAGATATAAACGATGACCCAAATTCATTGCTAGATATAAAACAAATGACCGCGCTTTGGAAAGAAGTTGCGCTGATCACCCAGATGCCGCACTTTGGTTTGCTCGTCGGAAAATATTCAAATATAAAAAAGAATCATATTTATAACCACCTGATTAAAAAGTCAGATTCATTACTGCAAGTACTTGAAGGGCTACCGAGCTATTACGGTAAATTAAGTAATTCGGTATGTCTTACCTTGAATAATACCCCGCATTTACTTGGCGTTACTATTTCACCACTTGAAGGTGTCGAAATTAGTGATATGTCTATTGATGCATTCTTCTCTTCTTTTGTCAGTGTTATTAATGACTTTGTCGATTCAGATTCATTTATACATCATGTTGATCTGGTGCGCAGTAAACCTAAAAGTATCCGACCTTGGGTAGACAGCTTTAGTTGTGAGACTAAATTTGCTCAGGAAGTTAATTGCTTATGGTTGAATAAATCGGTGTTAACGCAGTTCTCAGTAAAAAGCCTGATGCATGAAAAGAAAATAGCCAGTGATACTGAGCTTGATAAAATGTCGTTAACTGAAAAAATTGAACGCTTGCTCCATAGCTCTATTGCTAATAGCGAACCAACGCTTGATGAAATTGCGGCGATGTTGAACATGAGCGTGCGCTCAATTAGCCGCAGTTTGAAAGAAGAAGGCTTGAGCTTTAGAGATATTTTAAAGCACAAACGCCAAGAACTGGCTGTGCATTATTTGACAAAAACAGCGGATCCAATCTTAACCATCTCGGAAAATTTAGGCTATAAGAATATGGGTAACTTCACCCGCGCATTCCAAACCTGGTTTAGTCAATCACCATCGCAATACCGTGAAAAGCATAATGAAGAGCGTGAAACGAAATAGTGTTTTATACTTTATAAAATAGAGGCTTACGCTTCTATTATTACGCACTAATAAGTGGGCGTAAAATGATAAACGGCTTGTTAATAAGTTGTGATACCTTATCGTCATCATCACTATTAATGGCTATATGGACATGTTCAATAAAAAGCACGTAAGCACACTTATTCAGAATAATATGCAGAATAACTTTAATTTAAAAAAGCATTTACCATTAGCAGTGATTGCTTCTGGTAGTTTGTTTTTAGCTGCTTGTGGCCCTAACACGGACGAGACATTATCTAGTACTAACCCTGACAAGTATGGTTTCACCGCGGCGTCTGAATATACCGTCGATCTGAATCAAGCTGTACTTGAAGAACTTCCTTTCGAAAATAAACAAGATTTTACTGATGCTAATCGTGGCTTTATTGCCACACTATCTGAGTTTGTTGTTAAATATAGCGATGGCACAACGATTATGGACTTGGCTGCATATGACTTTGTTAATGGCAAAGCGCCAAATAGTGTCAACCCCAGTTTATGGCGCCAAGCGAAGTTAAATAACATCAACGGTCTGTTTAAAGTGACTGAAGGCATTTATCAAATCCGAGGTTTTGATTTAGCCAACATGACTATTATTACAGGTAAAACCGGTTGGATAATTGTTGATCCACTCACTACTGCTGAAACCGCGAAAAAATCCCTCGAATTTGTGAATGAACAGCTAGGTTACCGTCCTGTCTCGACGATTGTCTTCACACACAGCCATATGGACCATTTTGGTGGTGTATCTGGCTTACTTGAAGCTGCAGGTAATGATGTTGCGGATATTAAAGTTGTCGCACCTGGTGGTTTTATGGAAGAAGCGACCAACGAAAACATTATCGCGGGTCCGGCGATGAGTAAACGTGCAAGTTATATGTACGGTAATTTATTACCACGCTCGGAAAGAGGGCACGTTGACGCTGGTTTAGGTAAAGCGGTACCGTTTGGTACCTTTAGTATTTTAGAACCAACGTTAACAGTAAATAGTGATGAGACTAAGGTTATTGATGGTGTTGAATTCGAATTCCAAATTGTATCGGGTACCGAAGCACCGTCAGAATTTACTTTCTATTTACCTGCAATGAAAGCTTATTGCGGTGCCGAAATGGTATCTAAAACAATGCACAATTTGTATACATTACGTGGCGCACAAGTGCGTGATGCGGTGGAATGGAGCAAATCGATTGATGCAGCTATCGAGGAACAAAAAGACGCTGAAATTTATTTTGGTAGTCACCATTGGCCGGTATGGGGACAAGAAAATATTAATGAATTCTTAGTCACCCAGCGCGATACTTATCAGTACATTCACGACCAATCAGTACGTATGCTCAACGCGGGTTTAACACCAAAAGAAATCGCTGAAGAAATTGAAATGCCACCTAAGCTCGCGAATACGTTTTCTAGTCGTGGTTATTACGGCACAGCGAAACATAATGCCAAAGCGATTTATCAAAAATACCTAGGCTGGTACAACGCCAACCCTGTAACACTTGATCCGCTGCCTGAATATCAGACTGCGTCTAAATACGTGAAATTAATGGGCGGTGTGGAAGCGGTGATTATTAATGCACAAGCGGCTTATGATAAAGGTGAATACCGTTGGAGTGCTGAGCTATTAAATCACGTAGTGTTTGCTGATGCAGATAATGAGCAAGCCAAAGAATTATTGGCGAGTAGTTATGATCAGCTAGGTTATCAAGCGGAGTCGGCACCTTGGCGTGATGTTTATCTTTCTGGTGCTTATGAGTTACGTCATGGCGCAGCAGACAAGGTTATTGATTTAGCATCAATGAAAGTGATTCTATTACAAACGCCAGTTGATAAGTTCTTTGAAAGTATGGCTGCGCGCGTTATTGGTCCTGATGCATTTGGTGAAGAGTTCACGTTAAACATTAATTTCACTGACTTGAAGAAAAACTATGTGTTAATACTGGATAACGCAGTATTACGTCATGAACTTGCAGCTAAAGATATGACAGCGGATGCGACATTAAATATTAGTCATGAGCTATTTATTGACTTGGTTATTGGTGTGGCAGGTGTTTCTGAAGTATTACTATCAGATGACTTAAGTATTGAAGGCAGTAAACTTGGTTTAGTTAACTTCTTCTCGTTGCTTGACCAACCAGAAGGGGTATTTAATATCGTTACGCCATAGTCGATATTGACAACCCATTAGGTCGAAAAGCACGCTAATTAGCGTGTTTTTCGGTTTTACAGGTTGTGCTAAAAGGTGTAATTAACCTTTATACCAAAAGTGCGCTCTGGACCAAACACGCCAATGACGGGACCTGATGTTGCACCTGAGCCATAACCATAGCCGTACTTCGCCAATGTGTACTCTTCATCGAATAAATTCTTGGCCCATAGGTTGATTGCAAGCTCGCCTGTTTTAAGCGGGATTTCTGCCAGTGTAAGATCTAAGTTTATTAATGAGAAACTGTCATTCTCTAATATGTCTAAACCGTTGTTACTGCTGTAAAATGCGCCTCTATAAATATTAGTTAGCAATACCGTTGGTTGGCCAAAGTCAGTTTTATCAAAGCGATAAATAAACGACGTTAGGATAGTTTGTTCTGGTGCCTGCGGGATCGCATCGGGTACATCACGGGTTATAGGGTTAATGATAGGGTTGGCACCTGGTATTCTTGATTTCACTTCATCTCTGTGGCTGTATTCATCATATTCCATTTGTAAGTACGAATAGTTGAATTTAACCATGGCGTTTTTAGATAGGAAGGCGAACAAATCTAGATCCACACCATACGAATGGGCTTTTTGTACATTGTAGGTATCGACCATTGTTGGATGTACGCGATTCGATGTATTAGCTTGGTGGTTATTTATGTCGTTGTAGAACGCAACAGCGTTTAGTTGTAGCGCGCGATTAGCAAAGTTACCTTGAAAACCGATGTCGTAGGTCATCATGGTTTCTTCATCAAAACCGCTTGCGAAATTTTCTACACCGGCAAGGGCATTAAAGCCACCAGGGTTCCAACCTTTACGTACTGAAGTATAAATGTTCTTCTCACGGCCGATTTCATAATTCAATTTAATTGAGGGTAATAGCATTTTGAATGAGGCAGAGCTTTCAACGTAAACGTCGTCAATATCATTGCCAGGGAGTGGTATTCCGGTTCCTTCCCAAGTACCAGGACAAAGAGCCCCTGCAATTGCAAGTGCAGTGCCATTATAGGGATTGGTCGGATCCATTATCACGCCACCAGTCGGTGTTAATTTACAATTACCATCGTACTGTTTATTGGCATCGACATTAACCCATTCTTGACGTAATCCAGTGGTAATGGTGAATTTATTATTAAGTATTGCCGGAATGAAGCTGGCTTCACCATAGACAGCGATATTTTCTAGTTCACCTTGCGTTGATGTTGCAAAGGTCGATGTCTGTACCCCTTGATATAATTGACCGGGCGCAAAGCCTTTATAGTCAGTGTTATTTACATAGCGTGAATTGTCTGCATATGCGGTTGAATCGCTGTCTTCGCTATAATACAAAGTACCGAGGCTAAAGTTAATTCGGTCGTTAACAACACGGCTGTTTAAACGAAATTCTTGTGACCACTGACTGACATCTAAAGTACCACCTGCAATAGACTCCTGTGTGCCGATAACTGCATCTGTATTGCCATCTGACATTCTGTACGAACTAATAGATTCAAATTTAGTACGCTCGTTAAATTGCCATTCAACGCCAAGACGATGTCCTTGTGCAGTATGATCATTGGTGTCTTCTAAATATAAATCAGTCGAAGCTTGACGCTCTTCATTAGCATCACCAGGGTTTAAGCTATCGCTGGCTAATAATTGAATATAAGGGCTGAGGTAATCGGCGTCAGAATAATCATAGGCATAATCGACGGTGAGGTGTTTGTTCGGCATCCAGCGTAATGCACCTGTAACCGCACTGGTATCAATATCGCCAAAGTTACCGGTCGCTTTTTCGCTGGTGGATGTTATCGCGCCCTCACGGCTAAAACTAGAAATACTGAAGCGTCCGCTTAGGGTATCGCTAAGCGGAATGTTAATCATGGTTTTTGATTTAAGCTCATTTTGGCTACCAACTGAAAACTGTTGTTGGAGTTCAAATTCGTCTTTTGGTTTAACTGAAACATAGTCAACACTACCGGCTAATGCATTGCGACCAACATTAGTTGTTGGTCCACGACTATAGACAACATCCTCAAGGTCGACTACGTCAGCAGCTAGACCAACGGTTCTGCCCATATAAACGTCATCATGGTTGATGGTAACGGCACTATTTTTTGTTGCTTGTGTGTCTAGGCTTGAAAAACCACGAATAAAAACAGCCCTGTTGGCTTTAGTTGTTGGCAGGGGGGCAAGGTTTATTTCTGGGATCTCAGTTTTGCTTGTAGCTGTAGTCGTTTCAGTCGTTGTAGTTACCGAAGAAATAGCGGCCACTTCTTGCGTTAATGTGATGGGCTCGGGCTCACTTACTACTTCCTTAGCAAATGATGTTAGTGGTAATAATGCACTGATAATGACGGGTGCAATTGGGATTGCTTTTGATTTCATCATGAAAACCTTTCCTTGGATTAACATTTGATTAACGATGACCGAAAGGTATCACAGCAAATACGCATGCTATTTATCATTTTACGCCATATGTAACAGGTTGTTTTTTTCACTAAGAACTTAGTGTATTAATTGTTATTTTATATCAGTCGCTTAATGATGTTTTATTTTAGGTTTTTGGCAGAAAAGACAGGGCGTCATGGTTGGCGTTAAATGATAAATTCATTGTTACGGAGCTGTGATATCTTGAACCTGTTTTCAATCACTCATGACTCACCACTAAGGAATAAATTCATGGATACGAATACAAAATTTCGATTAACAGCACTCTCTGCTGTCGTCACATTGTCGACATTGATGTCTGGTTGCTCGATGATTAATACCGATGCACAGCCAAAAGAACTCCCTAAGTATAAATTGACTGATTGGAAACCTGTTGGCGTACCCAACGCTGGGCCTATGAGTGATACGGTGCCGGTACTAAATACCTTCCATACTATGCACGGCAGTATTAATAATACTGACCAACTGATGATTGCTACCGCACCAGAGCAAAAGCTAGCTTGGGTTGCTGAAACTCAGTTTTATGTACCAGAAGGCCCGTCGATTGATCAGCAAGGCAACTTGTATTTTAGTCCTTTTCGCCCTAATGAAGATGTGAGTCTGGTTTCTCTTGATGGTGAAACGGGTGAGCGACGTTGGACACTACCTGCTAACGGCGACCTAAATGGCTCAGGTGCAACGCTGATTTTGAACTCTCCTGAGCATCAACAAGAAGTTATTTATCATTCGACGTATCACAATATTTGGGCGGTAAAGACTGATGGCACTATCTTATGGACCAAAAAAACCGGCCTAACATGGATTAATTCTGACTATATATCACCCCATGCTTGGGGGGTAAACTTCATACCGGGATTAAATGCATTAAGCGTGGTAACGGGGAATGGTAAAATTGTATTGTTTGATCGACTCACTGGTGAAGCATTACTCGATGAAGTATTTGATCTACCGGGTTCACCAGCGGTGAATAACCTTGAAGCTAGACCACCTGAGTTTGTGCGTAATAGGGCTGATGAAGCCGCGGCAGAGCAATTTGGTAAACCACAAAGTGGAGACGGCCTATTTACTACTATCACCGATATTATCTTTGGTGGTGGTAGTGAAGTGACTAACTTTTATGCCAGCGACCCAATCTCGAATCGTTTGTACGTAGCTGCAACCGCCCCTGATGAACTTGATGGCACCAAAGATAATGTATCAGAGCTTGGTGCATTGTATGCGTTGGATATTGTCGAAACTACAGAGGGGCGTTACAAATTAGATATTGCAGGGCGTTTTGATTTCGATGGTGGTACAGGGGCAACACCATCAGTAAGTAACGATGGTCAAAAGGTGTTTACTACGGATGAACACGGCAATATTATTGCACTTTCTCGTGATTTAACCGAAATTTGGCGTGTTAATGTCGGTGAGCAAATTGCGGCATCTCCGGCAATTAGTGCTGATAATGGTGAAATATACGCGATCACTATGCACAAAATTGTGAAAGTGCAAGACAATGGTGATTCAGGTGAATTAGTGTGGGACGCTAATATTGATGTATTCCCTGGTTTTGATTCCATTAATGCATTAACACCAACGATTACCGCTAACGGCATTGCGGTGAGTATTGGTGCGGTGAACAGTTTTGGTAGCGTTGATTTAATGGTTGGTGTCGGTTTTGGCTTACTTGATAAAGATACGGGTAATGTGATCAGTTTTGTCGAGGGTGCAGAGGAGTCGATTGCAGTAACGGTTATCGCCCCTGATGGTGGTTTTGCAATTGGTCATTCACCAACACGTCGATTAGCCGCTAAAGGTATATTAAGTGCTAACGCTGCGCCGCTCATTGGTGGTATTGCCCGTTACGTACCGACGAATCCCGAATTACTTGCCCGTGATGCGGTATGTATGGCCGTTCGTTATACTGAGCGCCAACAAAGTTACAGTCAAATTGATAACTCCCAAGCTTACCAGTGGGATAATAAACAAATTAATGTGTTAGTTAATCAGGCGAGCAAAGCGTTAGGACGTGAAATCGGTGATTTAACCCAAGAGTGTGCAGCATTAACGGTACAACTCGATAAAGTTGGTAATACGGCCACTTAATAAACCGCTAAGTATTAATTAATGAGAGAGGATTACAATTTTTGTAATCCTCTCTTTTTTTATTCAATAAAAAATGATCTTAACAAGGAAAATATCAGTGATTTAGATTAGAATCCTCTCCCTATATTAGCGTGCCGAACCCGTTCATCCATGGAGTAATAATGGCTTTTTATGATAAACCTGCTGAGATGTCAGCGTTTAATGCAAAGTTTGAAGCACAAAAAATTGCCTTTTCACCCGTTGCATTTCAAGTAGCACGTTGCCTACTAAAGTTTGGTATTTTAAAAGCCGTAGACGAAGCTGGCAAGCAAGGTGTTAGTTTAACAACGCTGACTCAGCAGTTAGATACCAGTGAATACGGTATTAGTGTATTACTTGATATGGGACTTAGCATGGGGCTAGTGTGGCAACAAGAAGACAACTTCATCTTAGATAAAGTGGGTTACTTTTTGTTAAATGATGACATGGCATTAAAGAATCTCGATTTTACCCATCATGTTTGCTATCAAGGTTTATTTGATTTAGATAAAGCCATTGAGACTGGTAAACCAGAAGGGCTGAAAGTATTCGGTGATTGGCAAACCATTTATCCAGGTTTAAGCCAATTACCAGAAGAAGCAAAACGCAGTTGGTTTGAATTTGATCATTATTATTCCGATCATGCCTTTCCTGAAGTATTAGCATTATTGTTCGAACATAATCCAAAGCACATTTTAGATGTGGGCGGTAATACCGGTAAATGGTCATTAGCCTGTACCAAGCATGATGCTGACATTAACGTCACTATTATGGATCTACCGGGGCAACTTAATGTGGCACTGGCAAATGCCAAAGCCGCAGGTGTAGCAGATCGTGTCCACGGTCATGAAACCGATTTACTTGATGAAAACCGTACTTTCTTTGCTGGCGCAGATACCATCTGGATGAGCCAATTCTTAGATTGTTTTAGTAAAAGTGAAATTTTAAGCATTCTAAAACGCGCTGCAGATGTCATGACGACCGATAGCCGTTTGTATATCTTAGAAACATACTGGGACAGACAACCTTATGAGGCAGGTGCTTATTGTGTCAATGCGACATCTATCTACTTTACGGCTATGGCCAATGGTAATAGTCGTATGTATCATTCAAAAGACATGATGCGTTTGATCCAAGAAGCGGGCTTGTATGTTGATCAAGATACCGATGATCTCGGTCTCGGACATACGCTGTTAGCCTGTAAGAAGAAATAGTGATAATAAAAAGTAAATCAATGAGATATTTTGTAAGCGAAAGTAAGCGTTATGAATTGCTGGGATTACAATCAAATAGCCATGGTTATGTTATAAAATAGAATAAAGCAACTCCCCTAAGTTATTGATAGATATTGTTATTACTATTTAGTTATTGATTTGTTACTGATGATTAATTATTATGGCGGCATATTTATTGTCGCCATTTTAGTTTAAGGAGAAACCATTGCAGTTACATCTAGAAAGTATTAGCTCGTGGTCAACTTTCGACGCTGACAATAATAAAGTAAATATACCTGCTTGGCCTAAATTGGAGTTTGTACCTGCGATGCAACGTCGTCGTTTAAGTCCGTTCGCCAAGATTGCCTTGTATGCAGCTGAAAATGCGCTCTCTGCACCTTCTACATTAGCTGAAATATCACAGTCTGAAACATCACAGTCTGAAACACCAGAACAGGCTGCACAAATTGATATTGTGTTTTCCAGTCGTCATGGTGATTTGCATAAAACCGCTGAACTATTAACAGAATTAACCGCAGACCAAGACATTTCCCCAACTGCATTTAGTACATCTGTACATAACGCGGTACCAGGGTTATACAGTATTCTTAAGCAAAACAAGCAAGCCATCAATGCCATTTCTGCCGGTAAAGACAGCTTCTTTTATGCCTTGGTTGATGCGTATGCACGGTTAAAATCAGGGCGTTCTAATAAGCTACTTATCGTCCATGTCGATCGGGTACTACCTGAATTGTATTTACAGTTTGCAGATGAGCAGCAAGTCGATCACGCCGTGGCTATGGTGGTTACGTCAACATCTACGCCAGCGACAATCGCCAGTATTGAGGTTGATTTTAACGCCTGCATTGAAACTGATAAGCAAGACACTACAGAATTAAACTTACCTGCAGCGTTATGCTTTATGCACTGGTTTGATGCGACAGAAAATTCAGCGTTGCCATCATTACAGCCGTTACAGTTTCGCTCTGATCGTCATGCTTGGACTTGTGAGTTAATCACTGGAATGACGGATGTTTAAGGCGCTTAACTATTTATTTAAGGCAGTTAACTACCTTTGGCGGTTATTTGCTACTGCCCTGTGCTTTAGCTTGTTTGGTGTGGGTGGACTGATACTGACGGTATTGGTATTTCCGCTACAGAAATTGTGTATTCGTGGCGAGCAAGCGCAAAAACGTGCCGCGCGTAAAACCGTACATTATAGTTTTCGTTTTTTTATTGCCACTATGGCATTTACTCGGATCTTCGAATTTGATTTGCGTGATCGCGTTGAACTGGCGCAGTTACAAGGGCAACTCATTCTTGCCAATCACCCGTCGTTGATTGATGTGGTGGTTTTGCTTTCTATGTTACCGAATGCAGACTGTGTGGTGAAAGCGCATTTATTCCGCAATCCGTTTATTCGTGGGGTGATCAAAAATGCCGGGTATATCAGTAACGCTGATCCAGAAGCCTTGCTTGCAGCGTGTAAATTGTCGTTAGCGCAAGGTAATAACCTGATTGTGTTTCCAGAAGGGACACGTACTGTTCCGGGGCAAGCATTGGCATTCCAACGCGGGGCTGCCAATATCGCCTTACGTTGCCAAGTACCAATTACCACTGTCATTATCAAGGTGACACCAAGTACATTAACTAAAGCAGAGTCTTGGTATCAAATTCCAAGTCAAAAAGCTAAATTCATACTGCAATTGACGCGCGACGTTCCCGCAATTGCAATTGCCGACGAAATACCGATGAGTAAGCAAGTTCGCCATTATTGTCGTGAACTTGAATGTTATTTTAAACAGGAACTACAATCCCATGACTGAATTAAAAACTGAGCTTAAACAGCTTATCATTGCTGAGTTAGACCTTGAAGATATTACCGTAGAAGATATCAATGACGCGGATGCATTATTCGTTGAAGGTTTAGGTTTAGACAGTATCGATGCACTTGAGTTAGGCTTGATCCTGAAAAAACATTACAACATCAAAATCGATGCAAATTCAGAAGAAATCAAACAACATTTTTCATCGATTAATGCATTAAGTGCATTTATTACTCAGAATCGCACCGCGGCTTAATTAAGGATTTTCCATGCAAACCAGAGAACATATCTACCAAACATTAGCCGATATCTTAGTTGAAGAATTTGAAATCGAAGCCGACGACATTAATATGAGTGCAAATCTTTACACAGATTTAGACTTAGACAGCATCGATGCGATTGATCTAGTGATTAAACTGCGTGATATTACTAATGAAAAAATTGAACCTGAAGTGTTCAAATTAGTACGTACAGTAGAAGACGTGGTTAACGAAATTGAAAAACTAACGACAGCGAAATAATCGCGGTCTGCTTAGTGTATAGCAACATTATATGTTGAAGAAACTCGTTACTGTACTGCTCGGATTATGCTTATTGCTGTATCCCTTTGCGGTTTATTTAGGGCTCAATTATGTGAGTCCTTTTTGGCTTGCGCTGGGTTTATTAGTCTTGTTACTGTCGCGCTTAGTGATGCTGCGTGGGGTATTAAATAAAATGCCCTGGTTACTGCCTGCAACAGCATTGGGCGGCTTAGCGATTGTTACCTCGCTATTCATGGACTCTGCTATTGGTTTTAAGTTATATCCGTTGATGGTTAACTTTGCCATGCTCGCGGTATTTGCTTACTCCTACCTGAAACCACCGACTGTGATTGAAACTTTTGCGCGTTTACAAGATCCCAACTTACCTGATCATGCATTAAGTTATATCCGTAAAGTAACCTTGGTGTGGTGTGGTTTTTTCATCATTAACGCCAGTATTTCATTGTATACCGCGCTGTATAGCAGCTTTAAAGTGTGGACACTGTATAACGGTTTTATCGCTTACATTTTGATTGGCAGTTTAGCTGGTATTGAGTTTATCGTGCGCTTGTTTATACAACGAAGAGATGTGCAACGTCGAAAGGAAAGTGTAAGTAATGACTAAAGCAGCGTTAAATCAGCGTGACATTTGTTTTCATATCAATGACCTGGCAATTAGTTTTAAGCAGTTCAGTGCTGACATTAGCCATGCTCGCTGGGGTATAGCGCAAAGTGATGCTGACAGTGTATTGCTGTTTCATCAATCAAGTTATCAGTTTGCGGTGGGCTTTTTTGCGCTGGCACTCGAAGGTCGCCACATTGTTATGCCACCGAATGCACAGCAGCAAACGCTCATGCATATCGCGCCGCAATGTCAGGCTACGTTAGGCGATATCAGCGTTGATGGGCTTGCTGCGATTAATATCGGATTAATCGACACGCCTTTAATTAACTCAAATAGTAGCGCTCAGCTTGATGCTATTGATGAACAAATTGCAGCATTAAATAATCGAGCAGATCTGTTTACGCCATTAGACTGTCAAATCACTTTTTTTACCTCGGGCTCGACAGGGCAGCATAAACCGATTGTGAAACAGTTTAGTCAACTTAACTGCGAGGTTGATGTACTGATTAAAACCTTCACTGCTCGCTTAGACGCCACGCAGTTACTCGTCAGTACCGTTTCTCATCAGCATATCTACGGGTTGTTATTTAAACTGTTTTTGCCGTTGAAATCTGGCTTGGCCATTGTCAATGATACCTTTGAATACCCAGAACATATTAGTCAGCTTTTAGCCGCCACTCTTAATAAAGAATTAAATAAAGAATTGAACCTCGACGACAGTCAAACGGCGTTATTAATCTCTAGTCCTGCGCATCTAAAACGCTTGAGCTTAGACAATGTATTAATGGCGAATAAAGCCCAATTACAAGGTGTGTTTAGTTCCGGCGGGCCCTTACCGTTTGCAGTAGCGCAAGACTTATTTAGTCAGTTAGGACAAGCGCCAATCGAAGTGTTTGGTAGTACTGAAACCGGCGGTATCGCCTGGCGACAGTGCCATGAGTCAAGCCCAAGTGCGTGGCGTGTTTTCCCTGATATCAGTTATCGAGTGATGGCTGAAACGGCACAACTGGTATTAACATCACCGTATATTGCGGGTGATGATTACGTTACCGAAGATCGCGTCGAGCGTATTGATGAACAACACTTTGCCATGTTAGGCCGCGCTGATCGCACCATTAAACACGAAGAAAAACGCATTAACCTCGACCATATGGAACGTTGTTTACAGCAACATGAATATGTTAATGAAGTGCGAGTGATAGTCCTTGATGGCGAGAAAAAACAAGTATTAGCCGCGGTTATTGAATTGACCGAAGCTGGGCAAGCATTGCTGCAGCAACAAAGTAAAAAATCATTAAATGACAGTTTGAAGCAGCATTTACTCGGTGAATTTGAACGTATCTGTTTACCTAAGAAATGGCGCTATCCAGTACTTATGCCGTTTAATTCTCAAGGTAAATTAGTGATTAAAGAATTGGAGAAATTGTTTGACTGAATTAGTAAAAGTGAATGCAACTATCTTGAGTAAAGTGCTGAATACTGGGTTGAATAAAGGGCTTAGTGAAGACAGTGCTATATTGACTTTGCATATCCCCACCGACTTGGACTATTTTAAAGGTCACTTCGATCAAGCGCCAATCTTAGCGGGTGTGGTACAACTGCACTGGGCGGCCGAATTAGCACAACAATATTTAGACATTGCCCCAACGGATGTGATGGGTATACAAGTGCTTAAGTTTCAGGAAATGATCTTACCGGGTCATGAAGTCGTGCTTACACTGACTAAGAAATCCACCGAGAAAGTGCTATTCAGTTATCAGTCGACAATGGCAAATGGTGATGTGAAATCGCATTCATCCGGCCGCCTTATTTTTGCCGCAGCTGAGTCAATTAATATATCAGCAGGCAGTAAGGCGGGTGAGGTGTGAGTTATTGTATTGTCATTCCGAATTATAATCACACAGTGGTGATTGATAAGCTGTTAGGCGATTTAGCTGCATATAACTTACCTGTGATCATGGTTAATGATGGCAGTGATGCTGACAGCGCCGCATTTATGCAAACTTTGGCGGATAAGTACGATTATGTCACGCTGGTCAATCATAGTCATAATCAGGGCAAAGGTGCAGCGGTACAGACAGGGTTGAAATACGCCAATGGTATGGGCTTTAGCCACGCGCTCCAAGTCGATGCCGACGGTCAACATGATATTACTGATATCACTAAGCTGGTGGCATTATCGCAGGCACAGCCTCATCAGTTAATTAGTGGCCAGCCTATTTATAATGAGTCAGTACCCAAACACCGTTATTACGCCCGTTACTTCACCCATGTTTGGGTGTGGATCGAAACGTTATCGTTTGATATCAAAGATACCATGTGTGGTTTTCGCGTGTACCCATTAGCCGAAACGTTAGGTTTATTGGCTAAGCACCACAGTATTGGTGAATACATGGCGTTTGATACCGAAATTATGGTGCGGTTATATTGGGATGGCGTAACAACCACCTTCTTACCGACTAAAGTGAATTATCCTGAACATGGTGTGTCACATTTCCGCTTATGGGAAGACAACGTGGCGATCTCATGGATGCACACACGCTTAGTATTCGGCATGTTGAAACGCTTACCGCAGTTATTATGTCGTAAATTAAGGGCGTAATTTAGGGCATTATTAGGAACAAGCACAATATGACAACCACAGTTCATTGGTCAAAAATGCAGGAGCGCGGTACGTTTCTGGGCATGAAAATCCTGCTTTTTTGTTATGCTATTTTCGGCCGCAGAGGTTTATCTATTATTCTGTATCCGGTGATCGTGTATTTGTATTTCACTGGTGGTGAAAGCAAAAAAGCATCATTAAATTATTTAGCAAAAATTGCTGAGCGTAAAGGTTGGGCTAAACGACCGGGTCATCGCGAAGGCATCAAGCATTTTTATACGTTTGCGCAAGGTGCATTTGATAAGATCGACGCTTGGACTGGCAAGATCACCATGGATCAAGTTAATTATAATTATGATGATAAATTTAAAAAACTACTTGAAGAAGAGCAGGGCGCGGTATTTATTGGCTCGCACCTAGGTAACTTAGAAGTATGCCGGACCTTAAGTGTCGGTAAATACAAGAGCCGTATTAATGTCCTGGTGTTTACCCATCACGCGGTTGAATTTAATAAAATAATGCAAAAGATTAACCCCAATGTGAACGTCAATTTTATTCAAGTAAAAGACGTCGGTGTTGATCTGGCTATTTTGTTAAAACAGCGTGTTGAAGCGGGTGAGAAAGTGGTTATTGTTGGTGATAGAACCAGCACCACAAGCCCTGGTCGAGTGGTTTATGCCGACTTTTTGGGTCAGCAAGCACCGTTCTCACAAGGGCCATTTATTTTAGCGTCATTGCTAGAATGTCCGGTGTATTACCTGTTTTGTTTAAAAGACGGTGAAAAATATAATCTGATTTTCGAACATGTAGCAGACCAATTAAAGTTTGCCCGTAAAACCAGACAAGCCGAGATTGGCGAGTTAATTAATCAATATGCACAAAGGTTAGAACACTTTTGCCTGCAATACCCGTATCAATGGTTTAACTTTTTTGATTTTTGGCAAGAAGACCATAAAGTCGACCGTAAGCACAGTTTGGAGAAGTAAGTGGCTAACATGAAAGAAACAATTAAGTTTGGCGAATCACGTTTAACAATTGAAGATATCGTTGCAATCGCAAAGCAAGAAAAGCATGTCAGTATTAGTAATGCACCAGAATTAACCAATAAGATTGATTCAGCACTGGCCTTCTTAGACAGTTTATTAAAAGAAGACGGGGTTATTTATGGCGTAACGACGGGTTATGGCGATTCAGTTACAGTCAAAGTACCGCTTAATTTAGTCCATGAACTGCCATTACATCTTACCCGTTTTCACGGTTGCGGTTTAGGCCAGTTGTTTAGTGTTGCCGAAGGCCGTGCTGTGTTAGCGACACGTCTTACTTCATTAGCACAAGGTTACTCTGGCGTAAGCTGGGAAATGCTGCATTTATTGGCTGCCTACTTAGAACACGACATTATCCCTGCGATCCCACAAGAAGGCTCGGTAGGCGCAAGTGGTGATTTAACTCCACTTTCTTATGTCGCAGGCGCATTAATTGGCGAGCGCGATGTCTATTACCAAGATCAGATCCGCAACAGTGGTGAAGTGATGCGCGAACTGGGTTTAACCCCATTGGTATTGCGACCTAAAGAAGGTTTAGCAATCATGAATGGCACTGCGGTAATGACAGCTATTGCTTGTTTGGCGTTTGATCGTGCTAATTATGCAACTAAACTGGCGGCGCGTATTACCGCCATGGCGAGCCTGTCTATTCAAGGTAATAGCCATCATTTCGATGAGATCTTATTCTCGGTAAAACCGCATCCAGGCCAGCAACAAGTGGCCACGTGGATCCGTAATGATTTAAACCACGCAGAACATCCGCGTAATGCTGACCGTTTACAAGACCGTTACTCGATCCGTTGTGCACCACACGTGATTGGCGTGCTACAGGATTCATTGCCTTGGTTCCGTCAAATGATTGAGAACGAGCTGAACTCTGCTAACGATAACCCGATTATTGATGGTCAAGGTGAGCACGTTCTGCACGGTGGGCATTTCTACGGTGGTCATATCGCCATGGCAATGGACAGTATGAAAACTGCGGTGGCTAACTTAGCCGACCTTGCTGATCGTCAGTTAGCCTCGTTAGTTGATACTAAATACAGTAATGGCTTGCCATCCAACTTATCCATGAGCAGTGAAGAACGTCGTTATATTAACCACGGTTTCAAAGCCATGCAGATTGGCGCGTCAGCTTACACCGCGGAAGCATTAAAACAAACTATGCCTGCCAGTGTGTTCTCACGTTCTACCGAGTGTCATAATCAAGACAAAGTGAGCATGGGCACGATAGCGTCGCGTGATGCAATGCGGGTTTTACAGCTTACCGAGCAAGTGTTGGCAACGACATTGTTAGCGACAGTGCAAGGTTTACGTATTCGTATTGAACGTAAAGAATTAGATTTAGCCAGCTTACCAACTGCAGTTCAAGACATGTATAACGACATTTGCAGCTTCTTCGAACCGTTAGTAGAAGACCGACCAATGGAAAGTCTCTTACGTTTTACCATTGACGCGATCCAAACCCAGCGTTGGGCGCTTTATCAGTAAGCTGAGCGATAAGAACCTGGTGCGTAATAAGCCGTTTGTACGCATTGGGTGCTAAGTAATAGAAAGGAAATAAAATGAGTAAAAACAGTTTATTATCAGAATCCGTTATTATTGACGTACCGTTTCATGATTGCGATCCTATGAATGTTGTCTGGCACGGCAATTATGCCCGTTACTTTGAAGTGGCGCGCAGTGCATTATTACGTAAAATGAATTACGATTATGAAGATATGAGTAAATCAGGTTACATGTGGCCGATTGTCGATATGCGCGTGAAGTATATTGCTTCTGCGCGTTATGCGCAGAAGATCAAAGTTGATGCGCACTTGGTTGAAGTTGAATCTCGGCTGAAAATGGAATATCTGGTTACCTGTGTAGAAACGGGTCAGAAGTTAACCAAAGCATCAACGATCCAGTTAGCGGTAGACTTAGAAACCCAAGAATTGCAATTTGTCACACCCGCTGCTTTTACTGACAAGTTACAAGGCGAGTTGAATGGGTCATTAGATGGGTAGCCGGATGGATAATTTCATGAGTAGCTGGTTACGACTACTGCTGTTAATGTCATTGGCTGGCAATGTATTTGCTGGCGATGATGTAAAAACCTTAAGCGCAGCATCCACATCAACAACATCAACAACATCCACTACACCTGTAGCGCCGTTGGCTCTATTGTCGCAGTTTAAACCGCTGACGATAGCCAGTGGCACATTTGTGCAAAACAAGTATTTCACTGTGCTTAACAATCCAGTGACTTCTACGGGTGAGCTGTATTTAGATCAAGCCTTAGGATTTGTTTGGCATACCAGTAAACCGATTGCGTCGACCATGATACTCAAAGACGATGGGCTCTTTACCATAGATCATCGTCAGCAGCAGCAACAGATTAAAAATGCCACGCCCATTGCCACTGTACTTATGAGTGCCTTGTCGGGGGATCTGACTGCATTAGAAAGTCAATTTAGCCTAGCTGCATCATCCACAAATACATCATTAACAAAAGCAGTATTAACAAAAACAGCATCTACCAGCCAAACCTGTATTGAACTGACGCCAAAAGACGAGACTATCGCCAAAGTGATGCGCGTTATTGAATTGTGCGGCGGGGATACGGTTGAGCATTTAGTGCTGTTTGAAACATCCGGTAATCGTACCGAGATAGAACTTAGTTTGACTGCGGTTGCTGAACTGCCAAAGGCCATCCGTGAGCAACTCTAACCTTAGTGCTAACAACTGTAACCAACGCCATGATAGTAAAATAAGTAGCAAAAGCAGTCATAAAAAACGTGGCTTGAAGTTATATCTATTGCAATTGCTCGCCGTATTGCTGTTAGCGGGCTATCAGCTCGGCTGGGGTCAATGGCAGATAGAGACCAATATCTTGTCGTTATTGCCTCATGACAATCAAGCTCAGGCTAGTCAGAAACAAGATATCAATCAAGCCAAATCAGCGCTATTCCAACAAGCCAATCAGCGTGTGCTGGTGGCGATTTCTGGCGAGCAGGCAATACCAGCTTATAAACAACTAGCTAAAACGATCAGCACATTTGATGGCATTGAAAATGAAGCCATGACAGTGCCGGATATCAAGGACATTATCGCCTTCTATCAGCCTTATCGTGATAGCGTCATGACAGCTGACTATCAAGCTTTACTGACAGAGTCTTCAGCGACATTAACCACAGCCCAAGCCATTAATAACTTTGTGTTAGGTAAGCTGACCCAAGTTAGCGACCCATTTGTCAGCGGCAGTTTAGCGATTGCCCCACGGTTAAATTTGGCCGATTTCTTAGCGACAGGTCTAGCGCAGTTACAATCGTTCGAAACAGAACAGGGCATTATTGTCGTTAACCAAGACGGCTTAAAACATTACATCATGCCGATTAAGGTTGATGTTGATGGTTTCTCGGTTAAACAAACACAAGCTTTTTCGCAGCAGTTACAAGCGGATTTTCAGCAATTAGAGACCCAGTTTGATGTAGATGTGCTTTATAGCGGGGTATTGTTTCATACTGCAGAATCAAGTCAGCAAGCCGAATTTGAAATGTCGACCTTTGGCGTGATCTCACTGCTGGCGGTGTTACTGATGATTTTGGCGGTATTTCGCAGTGCCAAACCGGTAAACTTAGCCTTGTTGGTATTAGCCATCTCGGTGGTTTATGGCTTAACGGCGGTCGTTACTTTATTCAATCAACTGCATTTACTTACTTTAGTTTTCGCTGTGACCTTAATTGGTATTGTCATTGATTACTGCTTTCATGCTTTTGTTAATCTCAGTGTTAGTTGCAATAGCAATAGCCAAGGTGGCATTAAATCGATTCGTACTGCGTTATGTCTGGGCTTTATTACCACGGCATTGGGTTATGCGGCGTTAATCATGTCGCCATTATCATTGCTTAGCCAGGTGGCGGTATTCATGATTTTCGGTTTATTTGGCGCACTGTTAACGGTGTTGTTATTACTGCCGTATTTAAACCTCAGTGGCAAAATCAGTGTCACCCCAAGTGTATGGATCTTAACGGACAAGTTGAATGTGTGGTTAAGCCGTTTACATCAGCAACGCCGCGTTATATTTGTGGTGTTAAGTGTTGGTTTAGTCAGTGCTGTGGTTATCGATGATATTAATTTTAATGATGATATCCGCTTACTTAATTCCAGCCCGGCGTTTTTGATTGATAACGAAATCAACATGGCGAAGCTAATGGGCTACCAACACAGTCAGCGTATTGTTATCAGCGCTGATGACAGTGAAACCTTGCTGCAACGCCAAGAAGCATTATTAGCTCAGTTAGCAACTCAGCCTGATTTAACGGTGAAAAGTATGGCCAGTTTATTGCCATCAGTTGCTAAACAGCAGCGTAATAATGCCTTATTGAAACAAGCTGAGCAGCAACAGCACTTTGCTGTGGGACTCGGCACGTTAGGCTTGGTTGATGCGGTAGATGACTTTGCGCCGCTGACATTGGCTGAATTTAATGCTGGACCACTGCAGGCACTATCATCAATATATATTTACCAATATCAAACGGGTGATAGCAGCAGTAATCTAGATAACAGTCGCAATGTTAAAGATCATAAATACGCACTCTGGGTTGAAACCTCGGGTGTAGCACTAAATAGTGAATTACAGCAATGGATTGCAACGCAAGCAGACATGAGTATAGATAACAAACCTGCGGAAGTGACAGCAGCATTAAGCCATTACCGCCAAGCATTATTCTTGCTGTTTGCAGGCGCGGTATTGGTGGTGACGATTGTATTGTGTCTACGCTTTGGTTTAACGCAAGGGTTATTAGGCTTACTCAGTATTGTGCTGAGTGCTGGTGGGGCGTTATTGTTAACGCAATTCAGCTTAGGCCATCTTAATATCTTTAACTTGTTAGCTGTGTTGTTGATCCTTGCCTTGGCTATCGATTATGTGATCTTCTATCAAGAGCATGGTTTACAGCGCAATACCGTTTTAGCTATTACCTTATCGGCTATTTCATCGGCCTTGGTATTTGGCGTACTTGCGCTAAGTGTGACGCCAGCGGTGGAAAGTTTTGGCTTAACTGTTATGTTTGGCATTTTACTGGTGTTTCTATTAGCTCCCTTAAGTGCGAAAACATTAGCTCTCTTAAGCGCAAAAGCAACAGCGCCGTTAAGTGTGGTGAACTCCGAGGTTGAAAAATGAAATTGAGCTGTTTAGCTAAACTAAGCTTACCGAGAATAAGCGCTGTACGATGCTCGATGTTAGTATTGACGATGTTAGTATTAACCGGTTGTATCAGTATGCCGCAAAGCCATTTAGTCACTATGGCGCCTAATGTCACCTTACAGCTCACCGCGCCGCCGCAAGCATTACAAATGCAGGCGAAAACCCAGTTAATTGAAGCAGAGTTTAACGGTGAGAGGCAGAGTTTATTAGCGCAGGTTGAGTTCACCGACACGCAGATTAAACTCGTGGCGATGACCCCCTCTGGCATTCCGCTGTTTGATGTATTGTGGAGCGTGGAAGATGACGCGATTATCAACCAATATGTGCCAGTACCGGGATTAGATATCAGTTATGTGATTGCTGATCTGCAATGGGTTAACTGGCCGTTTTCACAATTGCAGTTAGCAACCAATGGTTCATTTACTGAAGAGTTTAATAATAACGTCGGTCAAACCACAACTGATTGGACGCGCACTTTAAGCCAAGATGGACAAGTCATTCTAACTGTCGAGAAGTTCGATAATCGCTATATCCTTAAGCATTTATTACGTGATTATCAAATAACAATAACAGAATTAACCAAGGTGTCACTGTGAGTATCTGTCTAAAAGATTTTGGTGTGGTATGCGCACTAGGTGATTCAAAAGCCTCGGTAGCCGCTGGATTATTGCAAGGTAGTCGTGAAGGCTTGGTACTCGATAGTGAGTTACCCAATGCTGAAGCGCAATATGTCGGTCGGGTGGCAGATTCGACTTTTGATAAAACAGTGGCAAATATTAGCATGGACAGCAAAGGCCAACAGCTGACTCGTAATGACAAGCTTGGTCAATTAGCTTATTTACAGATAGCCGATACCCTGGCACCTTTGCTTGCTGAATTTGGTCAACACCGTATCGCAGTCGTGATCGGCACCAGTACCTCGGGTATTGAATATGGCGAGCAAGCATTAAAACATAAGATGGCTACGGGTGAATACCCTGAAAATTACCATTACCGCATGCAGGAAATGGGTACAACGGCGCAGTTTATTGCTGATTTATGCCAAGCTAAAGGCCCTGTTTATAGTATTTCTACTGCCTGTTCCTCGAGCGGTAAAGCCTTAGTCAGCGCGCAGGCATTACTTGATACTGACTTAGCTGATGTGGTGATTGCGGGTGGCGTTGATAGCTTAGCTAAATTGACTGTTAATGGTTTTAAAGCATTAGCATCAACGGCAACTGCGCAGAACAACCCGTTTGCGGCAGACCGTGACGGCATTAATATTGGCGAAGCGGCGGCCTTATTTATCGTCACCAAAGAGCAAGGCGGCATTCAATTGTTAGGCGCGGCGGAAACTTCTGATGCCCACCATTTATCGGCGCCCCATCCTGAAGGTGAAGGCGCGTTACGGGCGATGCAATCGGCATTGGCTGAAGCGCATTTGCAAGGTGAGCAAGTCGATTATGTAAACTTACATGGTACAGGCACACCGAAGAATGATGACATGGAAGCCAAAGCCATGCTCAACGCTTGTGGCAGTAAGGTATTGTGCGGGTCGACTAAGGGCATGACTGGACATACATTAGGTGCAGCAGGCGCATTAGAAGCGGGTATCTGTTGGTTGTTATTGCATGACGAATATAACCCATTAAACAAAGTACCAGCCAATGTTAGCGATGGTGAGCTTGATAGCAGCCTTGCGCAGATCAACTTAGCGGATGCAAATAGCACTACAGCTAAATTACAAACGTGCATGAGCAATTCATTTGCTTTTGGCGGTAACAATATCAGTCTAGTGATAGGAAAACAGCAGTGAATAAATCTCCAGTAGCGAGCAAGTACCCAATAGCGGACGTATTACCGCATAGCGCGCCAATGATCTTGCTTGATGAACTGGTGAGTTATGACGACGAAAACGTCAGTTGCCGCGTGACTATTACGCCGACTATACCTTTCTTTGATAACGCCAAACAAGGCGTACCCAGTTATGTTGGTTGTGAATACATGGCGCAAACTATTGCTGCATACGGCGGCGCCCATGCACTCGATGATGCTGGTGAAGTGAAAATAGGTTTTCTATTAGGTTCGCGAAAATACCACGCCGAAGTGGGAGTCTTTAAAGTCGCGCAGACCTTGTTAATCGAAGCAAAAAAACTAATTCAAGACCAATCAGGACTGTGTGTTTTTGATTGCGTTATAAAAGATGAAGAGAATGCGGTGTTAGCACAAGCTAAAATTAATGTATTCCAACCGCAGGACCCAGCACAATTTTTAAAGGATAATCATGAGTAAACGTATTTTAGTAACAGGCTCAAGTCGTGGACTGGGTAAAGCGATCGCACTGCAATTGGCCAAAGACGGCTTTGATATTAGCGTGCATTGTCGTTCTGGCGTTGCAGCCGCGAAGGATACGTGTGCGCAAATTGCGGAACTCGGTCAAGCGACTAGCTTATTACAATTTGATGTGTGTGACAGAGCGGCAGCTAAAGCGAGTATTGAAGCCGACATTGCTGAACATGGCGCTTATTATGGCGTAGTGTGCAATGCCGGTATTACTCGCGACATGGCATTTCCATCAATGGAAGGTGAAGACTGGGATGACGTGATCCGCACTGGATTAGATGGTTTTTACAATGTGATTCACCCAACCGTTATGCCGATGGTACGTGCTAAACAAGGTGGCCGAATTGTCACCATGGCCTCTGTTTCTGGCATCATGGGTAACCGTGGCCAAGTCAATTACAGTGCTGCTAAAGGCGGTATTATTGCGGCCTCAAAAGCGTTATCTCTGGAGTTAGCAAAACGTAAGATCACGGTAAACTCGGTCGCGCCGGGTTTAATCGAATCTGACATGACTCATGATCTACCGCTAGATGAAATCAAAAAAATGATCCCATTAAAACGCATGGGTAAACCGGAAGAAGTCGCGGGTACAGTGTCATTCTTAATGTCTGATTGCGCAGCGTACATCACTCGCCAAGTTATCTCTGTTAACGGTGGATTAGTTTAATGAGAAGAGTTGTTGTAACAGGCATGTCTGCGATCACCGCGCTTGGTGATGATTGGACTACCTTTAAAGCGGGCTTAGAGAAGGGCGAAAATGCCGTTAAAGTGATGCCAGAGTGGGATTATCTTGACGGTTTGAATACCCGTTTAGCGGCGCCAGTATTGCATTTTGAAAAGCCGAAACATTATAAGCGCAAGCAAGTACGTTCTATGGGTCGAGTATCATTGATGTCGACGCGGGCAACGGAATTGGCGTTAGAACAGGCACAATTATTAGATCACCCGGCATTAACCGATGGCAGTACCGGTATTTCCTACGGTTCATCAGTGGGTTCTACCGAGCCGCTGATTAACTTTAGCCGGATGATGGACACGGGTAATATGTCTGGCGTCACAGCGACCAGTTATATTCAAACCATGTCTCATACCGCGCCTGTGAACGTGGGTGTATTCTTTGGTCTGACGGGGCGTGTGATCACTACAAGTTCTGCCTGTACCTCGGGTTCACAAGGTATTGGTTATGCGTATGAAGCGATTAAATTTGGTCGTCAAAACCTCATGGTTGCTGGTGGCGCAGAAGAACTGTGTATTACCGAAGCGGCGGTATTTGATACCTTGTATGCAACCAGTGTTAAAAACGATACACCAGCACTGACACCGCGCCCATTTGATAAAGACCGTGATGGTCTGGTTATTGGCGAAGGTGCTTGTACGCTGATTTTAGAAGAGCTAGAGCATGCACTTGCACGTGGCGCGACGATTTATGCTGAAGTGATCGGCTTTGGTTGTAACTCGGACGGTAAACACGTTACCCAACCAACCGCTGAAACGATGCAAATTGCCATTGAACAAGCGGTTGCAGATGCCAACATCGATATCGCTGAAATCGGTTATGTGTGCGCGCACGGTACAGCAACAGATCGTGGTGATATAGCGGAAACTAATGCCACTGCCAATGCCCTTGGTAGAAAACCAATTAGTTCATTAAAGAGCTATTTAGGCCACACCTTAGGTGCGTGTGGTGCGATTGAAGCGTGGGCATCCATCAACATGATGCAAGACAACTGGTTCGCACCAACGATTAATCTCGATAGCATAGCTGAAGAGTGTGGCGATCTGGATTACATTCGCGGTGAAGGTCGCGAGATCCACACCGACGTGGTGATGAGTAATAACTTTGCCTTTGGTGGTATCAATACCTCGCTGATCTTTAAGCGTTGGAATACATAGCGTTAGAATAAATCGCATTGGAATAAAAACGCGCCTTACTTGTCATCAAGTGGCGCGTTTTTTTATGCTTGAATTTTGACAGTGCTAAATGTTTTTAGTTAAGAAGTTAATCACGTAATCACTGGCTGCTTTACTATCAGGGCAGTGACCAACCTTACCAAAAAATGCCGTTTCACCTTGTGATGACAATGCGGCGGTTTTCTGCACATCTTCAGGCATCGCCACTGGATCTTTATTGGTATTGATGGCTAACAATGGCGTATCAATTCGCGCTTTACCATCAAAGTAACCACGGGTTGCCAGTGAATACTTAGCTGCGTTATTTATGTAGTAGTTCATATCACTCGGGTCGCCACCTAAACGTGCAATCAGTGCATCTGCTGACATGGCAGGAATGAAGTCGAGTAACTTCGCATTTGTTAACGGTCCATCAACCAAGGAGCAACGTGCGACTACCGCTTTTAATTTTGGCTCGTTAAGGGCAAATTCAAGCAGGGCAGGGCCGCTACCAGAAGAACCTAGTACACCAATACGATCAGCGTTGATATTGTCGTTTTGTTGTAAAAATTTAAAGGCCGCGTTATGGGAACTATCCAGCTCACCTAGTGTTAATGCATGTTTGTAATCTAATCCGCCGCCAGGCATATCAAAGGTTAATACCGCGTAACCTTGAGCATTTAATTTTAGCACTGATTCGTGGTGTTCGATTAGGGTTTTATCTACACCGCCAGACCAGATCACCGCAGGCAAGTTAGTGCCTTGTACTGGTAAATGTAAGATACCTGGAACGCTTGTGCCATCGGCTAGCGGTAAGCGTACAAGTTCGACATTATCACCGGCTAGTTGCAGTGATTTAACGTAACTGTTTACGGCATTATCGAGCGCGAAAATTTCATTCGGGCGCTTTAGATTCGGGTAACTGGCAATAAGGTACATGGTGGATGCTTTCATGTAGGCTTTTGCTGCCGCTTTAGGGTCTTTTAATTGCTGTGCTTGCTGTAGTAATAAATCAGCCGCTTGCGAGAATTCATAAGTCCAATATGTCGGTAAGTTCAGGTTTTCTGCATCTCTTAACTTACCATCGCTGTTAATAGCTTGTAATACTTTCTTAATTTCTATTTCAGCCAAACCGGTTTTGGTCCAATCTTCAAAGCGTAAACCGCGATAAAAGTCTTGTTGGATCTCGTCTAAATTATTCTTAAAACTAGAGTGACTAGCGATATTGGTATCTGTCGTTTGTGCTTGAGCGCTTAACGACAACATTGGCGCCACAATTGGCGAAAACATTGACGACAAGAGTAATGGTAAGAGTAGTTTTCTCATTATAATTGTATGCCTATCCTTGGTGGTTATGATTATTATAGACAATTTAATGTCGAATTTTTGTCGTGATGGCGGCTATATTTATTCGCTCGAGTAAAAAGTTTATAAGCGCGAGTGAAAATGTTTTTGGACAGATCTAATTTACTGTAGACTTATCGCATATATTTAAACGGTTTAGAGATGCGTAATGGAATCATTCGACAAAATATACCACCGAGCAGCGGAACGTAAGGGTGGAGAGCAAGCATTAGCATATTTGATATCGCAACCACTGACAAACGATGAGCTTGTTAGAGTGACGGACAGCGATGTATTAGCTGAGTTTACTCGGGCGATCTTTAAATCAGGGTTTGTATGGCGAATTATTGAAATTAAGTGGGCCGGATTTGAAGAAGTGTTCTGGGGTTTCGACATTGATAAACTGATCTTAATGCCTGATGACATGTTAGAACGTAAAGCCGCTGATACTAAAATCATTCGTAATTACACTAAAGTAAAAACAGTGCGTGATAATGCCCAGTGGCTAAAAGAGATCTGTGAAGAATACGGTTCGGTATCTCAATGGTTAGCGCAATGGCCTGCAGATGATGTTGTTGGCTTGTGGCAATACATGAAAAAACATGGCAGTCGTTTAGGGGGTAATACTGGTCCTTATGCACTGCGTCGATTAGGTAAAGATACCTTTATTTTAAGCTCTGACGTGGAAGCTTATTTCCGCGGTCATAAACTTATCGATGGTGGCCTAATGACAAAACGTAGTTTGACGACGATTCAAAATGCCTTTAACCAGTGGCAAAAACAGTCCGGTTATAGCTTACAAGAGCTAAGCCAAATTATCGCTTATTCGGTTGGTGATAACCGTGTTGGTTTTAGTGCCGAGACTTTTAATGAAGACAAAGAGAGTCAAAATGATGAATAAGTTAATACTTACCGTGTTATTGCTGTGTGCCTCGATATTGCCAGCACAGGCGCTGACCGTTAAATTTAGTGAAGCAGAACTACAAGAAAAAGTCAGCAAGCAGATGCCGTTAATAAAGAAAACTTCTTTTATGACGGTCGAGTTAACCAATCCGATACTAACGTTAGCGAAAGACAAAAATGAAATTGAATTGCAGCTAAACGTTAAACTGTTAATGGGCGAGTTAGAGAACCAAGGCTATGCTCGACTCACAGGTTCATTGAGCTATAAAGCTGCTGATGCGGCGTTTTATGTCACCAATATGCAAGTGCATGAAGTGAGAGTCGAAGGCATGCCTGAATTCTTTACCCCACAAGTGAAGCAAATGGCGGAGCAGGTGGTTAATCCGGTACTGGATAAAATGCCAATTTATAAACTCAAAGATGACGTAACCCAAACCATGGTTAAAGCGGTATTAGAGTCCATTGAAGTACATAATAAGACCTTAATTGCGACGCTTAGTGTGATTTAAGCATTATGTTAAGCGGTATTTTTTTGTCTGTAATAACCTAGATCGCAATAATAATATTGTGATCTATGTCATGTTTTGGTATTATCCCTATAGAGGTACTTTAGATTGCTGGTTTAGCAAATTCTACTGTTCTCGAGAATCTGTTTTCTAAAGTAAGGATATTTTATTTTGACAATTCAACAGTCTATACAGGTCCGTGATCGCGATTGTGCTAAACAGATCGTGGGTGATAGCCACCAAGTTAATTGTAAGGGTGACAAGATAGAGAATATTGCACAGCTGTTAATGCATTTAGGCATGGACGACATCAAGGATAAGTGTGATGACTGTGATATTGAGGTTCGTAATGCTTGTTTAGCCAAGCAGTCGCAGACCGAACTAGTCAAGCGGGCTAAAATAGCTACTGAGAGAATGGTTACTGAGAAAAAAATAGCTGAGAAAAGAATAGCTGAGAAAGCAGACACTGACAGCCAGTGTGTTGAGACGCATTTGTTAAGCAATCGGTTGTTGAACGGCAAAGAGCGTAGCATAGAAAATAAGCTTATTTTAAGCAGTATTTTTGCCAGTATGTTTGTTGTCGCAATGCGATTTTAATAACTAGATTTAATAGCTCGATTTAATAACAAATAGGCCCTGTATAAACAGGGCCTATTACGTTTAGTCAAACAGTTAAACGATTCGCTTTAACCAGTAAACATTATAGTTTAAACACGCCAACCATATCACCAAGACGCATCGACAGATCACGCAGTTCGTGACTTGATTTCGCTAAACCTTCCGCGGTATCTGCAGTACTCTGAGTGATGTCATTAATCTCAACAATATTCTGGTTAATTTCATTCACCACTGTCGACTGTTCTTCTGTTGCTGTTGCCACTTGGGTATTCATGTCCGAGATCATGCAAATACGCTCACCGATAGACACTAATGCTGCCGAGGTATCTGTTGTCGCAATTGTCCCTTGTGTGGTTAACTCACGGCTTTTCAGCATAGCTGCAACGGCACTTTTCGCTTCATTTTGTAAGTTATCAATCATAGTTTGAATTTCGTTGGTTGATTGCGCAGTACGGCTGGCTAAATTACGTACTTCATCAGCAACCACGGCAAAACCACGACCTTGCTCACCGGCACGTGCAGCTTCAATTGCAGCATTTAAAGCCAGTAGGTTGGTTTGCGCCGAAATGCTGCTAATCACTTCTAAAATACTACCAATCGCTTGGGTATTATTGGCTAATGAGTCGATGACTTGGCTCACTTCATCAACATCACCTGCTAGCTGGTGGATAAGGCTACTGGCTTGAGAGACGACATGTTGGCCATTACGGGTGTCGGTTTCAGCGCTGTGTGCTTCACCTGCTGCATTGGATGCATTCGTGGCAATCTCATTAACCGTAGCGCCCATTTCATTAATGGCTGTTACCACAAGGAAAGTACGATCGCGTTGTTCATGGCTATTATCTAAGGTAATTTGCGCTTTGTTAGCAACTTCAGTAGCCGCGTGCTGCAAGGCTTCACCTGTACGTGATACTTCTTGCATTGAATCGTGGATCTTAGTAATGAAGCTATTAAAGCCCAATGACAGTTGCGCTATCTCATCATGACCTTGAATATCGATACGTTGACGTAGATCGCCATCACCATTACCAAGCTCTGCAAAAACATCAGCGATACGTTGAATTGGGCGGGTAATATTGTTACCTAACCAGATAGCAATGAAGGTAAAGGCGAGGGCAATGCCCAACGTCCATAACATGATCTTATTATTGGCTTGTGACAACGTTGCAAACGCTTCTTCGGTCGGTAGTTCTGCGATCACATACCAATCCATTGACGGAATATAACTACTGGCAATAAGTGTGTCACGCCCAGCTACAGTCGACTCACTCATATTAAACGTGTTTTTTTGTAATAGCGTTGTTGCGACATCACGGTTATATAGACTACCTAAGTCCGCTTTACTGATTTGGTTATTATCTTTGTGCAAGCGTACGGTACCGTTGGCATCAACCAGGTATACAAAACCAGTTTGTTCTAGTTTGAATTGGTTAATAAAATCAACCATGTCATCAAGTGACTTAGAGAAACCCGCCATTCCCAAACCATTGAGCTGTTGGTAATTAATGAATAACTTGGTTTCGCCGTTTGATTCTTTAAAAATACTCACCGATTGGGATTTATTACCGCTGGTGAAATTATAGAACCAGCTATCTTGTTGGTGATTTAACTGACGTAAAAAACCATCTTGATTCCAGTAGTTGCCATTCGTACGGTTAGCAATGGAAGCATCAATAAGTTGATATTGATTTTTAACATCATTCAACGTTTGTACTAATTGTTGTTCTTGTTGCGGCGTCGTTGTTTCTGCAAGACGTTCTAGCATAAAGCGGTTTGTGGCTAACTGCTGAGCGGCTTGTTGTATGGTTGATATTTCTTTATCGACTTCATTACGGATCTGCATTAGTTTCGCTGGTAGCTCAGATGTCGTTAAGCGCGTTTCGATGACGTCTTTGGCTAGGTTTTTACTCACGAATCCGACGAGTAAGGTCGCTGTGATCACAGCACTAATCATCGTAATGATCAGTTTTTGTTTGATGCTAAATTGACTGAAATTCATTAGGGTATTGTCCTAGCCTATAGATAAGAAAATTTGAATTATTATAATTATGTTTCACATAATACGTTAATTAACTGGTTAACGGCTGAAATGCTGAAACCTTTAGTTATATAAGTTAACTTTGAAGATATTTTTAACTAATTAAACTACCGAGTGTTTAAAAAATGGCATTTTTATAGTATAAGAGCGGGTTGAATTAAGAATATCCCCAAATTAGGAACTGAAAATGTCTAAAATGTTTTTCAAAGGTCGTATTGACGCAAGATTAAGTCACGTTAAAGCGGGTTATAACACTAAACGTGATATTAAACTTGGGACAGAAGAATCGCCTTTAAACTTGATCGTTCAAACGCCAGAGCGTCAAACTGAAATTGAAGCAATTTTAGCGGAAACAAAATTAGTTGCGAACATTGAAGTAAATGCAGATAAAGAAGAAAATATCCGTGATTTAGACGGTATGTTAAATAAACCAAAAACAACTGTATTCGAAAAAACCCCGAATCGTAATGAACCTTGCTTATGCGGCAGTGGTAAAAAATACAAAAAATGTTGTGCTTAAGCTGTTTTAGCTATACATATTTTTAATGTTTAAACTATTTATTATTAAGCCCTTAATTATTTGATTAAGGGCTTTTTTTTATCTGCGTGCTTATTGTTAATCGCGACCGTTAGCTTCAATTATCGGCAATGTTACCGGTAACATAAGCCACTTAACTTGCCATATCGCCACTGACTTAATCAGCGCTATTAATATAATCTGATGTTACTAAAATTACGCACATATAAATAAGGAGATCTATATGAGTTTGTTGTATTTTTTTTGGTGGCTTGCGTCTATCAATTAAACTCGTACAGCACGTTTGCTGACAGGGATGCAAAAAAGATTGAATGTAAATCAGCCTGGCAGGGATGAAAAGAAGTGCTTCTACACTTAAGTAATGTTTCTTTACATTCAATCTTTAGCATAAAAATAGCCTTACTCACTATGTGATAAGGCTATTTTTTTACCTATTTTTTATACTTACATAATTCCCAAGCTTTGTTTTAACAGTTTCAAGTAACGGCGGCTTACCGGCAGTGTTTGACCACTGTTGGTCATGATCTCCGCCAAACTATTATCCAATAGCTGGATCTCTTTAATGGCTTTTAGATTAACTAAGTATTGACGATGACAGCGGATCATCGGGGTTTTCTCTTCCAATATCTTTAACGTTAACTGACTTGTCGCTTCTTGCTGACCGGTATTAATGTATACGCCTGATAGCCCACTGTGGGCAAACTCAATATCTTGTGTCGCGATAATCAAAATACGATTGTGACCAATACAAGGTATGTGTTCTAAGTGTGCTTTTGTTATGGCATCATAACTTGGTAGTTGAGTTGATTTAACCAAGCGTGCAACGGTTTTTTGTAAGCGCGCGGGATCAACCGGTTTAAGCAGATAGTCAAAGGCATTTTCTTCAAACGCTTGTACGGCATACTGGTCATAAGCGGTTGAAAACACCACTTTAGGCATGGTATCAGTATTCAACATTGACAGCATTTCAATACCGGTGATCTGCGGCATTTGAATATCTAAAAATATAACATCAGGCTTTAATTTATTAATTAATTGTAAGCCTTCAATTGCATTTCCTGCTTGCTCAATAACTTGGATCTGCTTGGTTTCATGTAATAATTCGATTAACTCTTCACGAGCATACTGTTCGTCGTCAATGACAATAGCATTAAGCATGAGTTAGTATTCCTTATTCGTTGTTATCGTATTGGTTGGCAGCAAAAATGATACTTGGGTCAGCTTATTTTTAGTGACTGAAATCTGCAGACTGGAGCGCTCATTAAAATGATTAATCAGCCGCTTATCTACTATTTTAAGTCCTAACCCGGTGTTTTCTTCTTCGCTAGTGACAAATGTACCGGCATTATCGGTGACAAAAATACGGATGCCTTCTGGCGTATTATGACTGTATATCTCTAATTTACCTGCGCTTAACATCGTTGAAATACCGTGCTTGATGGCATTTTCAATCAGTGGCTGCAGGGTAAAACTGGGCAGTTTGATATCCATTAATGCGGGTGATATATCAACGCGGACACTAAGCCTGTTAGTCAGTCTGGCTTGTTCTATCGTCAGGTAAGCATTTACATGTGATAACTCTTCACGCAAGCTCACCGATTCGATGTTCTGTTTTAGATTCTTGCGGAAAAACTGCGAAAGATGCTGGATCAATATCCGCGCTTTCTCCGGCTCACGGCGGGTAACTGCGCTGATCGTCGTTAAGGCATTAAACAGAAAGTGTGGGTTAACTTGCGCGTGTAGTAATTTCAGTTCAGCTTGGGTTAACAAGGTCTGCTGTTGTTGGTAATGACCCAGTAATATATGACTAGACAGTAATTGGGCGATACCTTTTGCCATGGATATGTTGATGTTCGACAGCAGTTTGCGACGTGGTTCATAGAGTTTTATGGTACCGACTACTTTGTTATCGCCATTGCGTAGCGGTAAAATAATTGCTGTACCTAGGCTACATTTTCTGTCAATCGCACACTGGTAGACATTGGTGGTATTGTTTAAATCAATGATGCGGTTTTCATCGATAGATTGTTGGATGTGGCTGGAAATCGGCACGTTAGTACGATGGTGCTGTTCGCCGACGCCAACAAAGGCAAGGACATGATTAGTGTCTGTGATGGCGATAGCGGCGACGTTAGTCTCTTGATGAATGATGGTGGCGATGGTATGCGCACTTTCAGCATTCAAGCCCTGATTGAGAATACCGACACTGCGATCGGCAATTCTGAGTGCACGTTGCGAGAATACCGTTGAATACTTTTCATAAATCGACTTCCGATCTTCGATAATACTCATGAATAATACCGCACCTATGGTATTAGCTGTGATCATTGGCAGTGCGACTTCACGGACCAGACTATACGCTTGCTCATAAGGTTCAGCGACAACTAGTACAATCGCCATCTGTGTCAGCTCTGCCACAAGGGTGACCAGAAAGACAACTTGCGGCTTGAATAAATAGTTGATCTTATTATTTCGAAGCAGATAAATATGCAATAAGCCACCGATTAAGCCTTCAACGGATGTTGATATCGCGCAGGCCACGTCGGTAAAACCGCCCATGAAGTAGCGATGTATACCACCAGTCATACCAACTGCCAAACCCACAACTGGGCCACCAAATAGTCCGCCCATGACAGCGCCGATAGCACGGGTATTAGCGATTGCACCTTCGTATTGCAGACCAAAGTAACTGCCCATAATGCAAAATATCGAAAACAATACATAACAACTTAGCTTATGTTCCCAACGCGAGGATATGTTTAATAAAGGCATGAAAATGGGGGTTTTGCTAAGCAAGTAAGCAAACACCAGATAAACACACATTTGTTGTAATAGAGAGGGGATCAAATCCATAATTGCATCTCATTTTATATATGTATAACAAACAGTAACGTTATTTTTATACGTTATGTGTATAACGTAATTAGCTAAATTTACTGTTTATTTATGAATGAGTCAGGATACACAAACTTGTAAAAAAAACCTATTAAATATAATAGTTTAGATGGATTTGGTGGTTATTTGAATGAATAATAACATTTCGCTTAAATCGACTGCAATTTTGTACTGTCATTTAATAATACCAAAGGAGTAATGTGATACTTTCCAATTATTTATCCATAGTATTTACAGGGGGTAATAGTTATAATTGGTTATTCATCATTGTAAACGGAATTTATATGTCATTAATGCACCAAGTTATTCAAAGTTTCCCAGGATTAATGGCTGTTAAGAAATTAACTGGTGAACATGTCGTTGTAAATGAAAGCTATAAAGGCTTTTTTCCATTCGATGTACATGGACTAACCCTTGATGACATTATAGATAAAATTGAAGACAAAGATGTGATTGACCTATTACTCCAGTGCAAAGCCAATGATGCAGCGGCGTTAGCTGAACCGGATAAAATGAAAACCAGTATTGAAACTTTTCTTGATACTAGCTTTGAATCGGTACGCTATATCATGCAAGAGGGTGGTGATGAGTTTATGGCGTTATTGTCTTGGGATATCACCGAAAAAGTAAACACGGCGAATAAGCTTAATGCACGTTTACAACATGATGATTTAACTGGCATAGCAAATAAATCGGCATTAATGCAGCGTACTTTTAATAACAACAATACTGTGGTTTATCTGGACCTTGATAATTTCAAACGAATTAATGATACTTTTGGTCATCTGAAGGGTGATGAGATGTTGATTAAGTTTGCATTATTTATCAATAATCAGTTACGTGATAAAGACACGATATATCGCGTTGGCGGTGACGAATTTGTGCTGGTATTTGAAAATGTTAGTGAAGCTAAAATAGAGCAACGGTTATCGCGTATACGCTCATGTGTAGAGCAAGATGGTGATTTCCTTGGTATGTCATTTAGTTTTGGTATGCGGGCTATGCAACAAGACATTAGCTTGGCAGGAGCATTAGATATTGCCGATAAGCAATTGTATATTAATAAGAAAAAGCGTAGAAATCTACGTGTATAATGACAGTTAGCAGCATACAGATACGCTGCTAACCTTTTAAATCACGAGAATGCTAATTCGATATCATTTTTTAATTGTACTAACTCACTGCACATCGATGGTGAACCTTCGTTAAAATCAAAGGTTTTATCATTTAGCGCACAGATAGTGCCAACGACCACACCTTGATTCACCAGTGGAAAACCAAGATAAACCCCTAAGTTGAATTTCACGTAATCTTCATTGCCTTTCCATTCGTCATCAATACTGGCGTCGGGAATAAATACCGGTTGTGCCGTATCAACAACGCGCTCGCAATACAATTCGTGACAACCTGGTTGTCTACTTTTAGGGCCACAATCACCAACATTATAAATAGTTTGTTCATTGGCCACGACAACTTCCATTGTGTCCGGCTTTGACTCCATGATCAGGATTGAGTGTAAACCTGAATGTTCAGCAAGCGTATTAAGGCGCTCTTGCCATTCACCGAATGATTGTGTGATGTTATCAAATGGCATATTAAATTCCTTATTTCCGTATTTGGAGTTTTTTGATTATACCTATTAAGAGTGCTTTTTTAGTTGATTAGATCGCACTTTTACAAACTTAACAGTAAATTATTGTCAGCGAAACGGCATACATTAATATCTTAATCCTGCTGACTTTTAGCCTATGTCGATACTTACTGTAGCAGCAGTTGCTGGTTGCAGCAATAGCATGGTTAATTGGCCATGCTATGGTGCGAGCTCTTTGTTACAAGATTAAAACGGTGCTGGATAGCGTTTAAACACGGCGCTAATATCAGCTAATGCTTGCGGTGTTAACGGCGTTGCAAAGGCATTAATGTTTTCTGTCAGTTGCGGCAGGGTCGTCGCGCCGATAATCGTCGAGGTGACACCATCGACTTGGTCGCACCAAGCTAAAGCTAATTGTGCAGGAGTGATACCATGCTGGTGGGCAATCTCTGCATATTCAGCCGTCGCAAGTTGGGCTGCATCAGTGTTTCTATACAGCTTATTCGGTGGCGAGAATGTCCAGCGGCTGCCTTCCGGTCGCGCATTGTTTAAATACTTACCAGATAGCATACCTGTTGCCAGCGGTGACCAAGGTAAATAAGCGATATCTTCATGCACGCAGTTTTCGATTAAATACGGCCAGTCTTTGGCGTGTAACAAATTGAATTCGTTTTGAATCGATACCATGCGTGGTAGGTCATATTGTTGGCTGAGTTTCAGGTAGGTATTAATGCCCCAAGTAGTATCATCAGACAAGCCACAGTAGCGGATCTTACCTGCATCGATACAACGTTTTAACCCTTGTAATATATCCAGCATTTGCGCGGTATGGTCAGCCGCGTTGATATCACTGAAACGGGTATCGTTGGGTGCGTGGCGGCTAAAATGCGGGTTAGGGCGGTTTGGCCAGTGCAGTTGGAACAAATCGATATAGTCGGTCTGCAAACGTTTTAACGAGGCATCCACAGCTTGCACGACTGCATCGCCAGTGATCGGCGCGCCATTACGTACCCAAGGTAAACCTGGACCGGCAATTTTAGTGGCAAGCACGATGTCTTTACGGCGATTAGGGTTTGCCGCTAGCCAATTACCGATAATGGTTTCTGTTTTGCCATAGGTATCTGCTGACGGCGGCACGGCATACATTTCTGCCGTATCGATAAAGTTCACGCCTTGCGACAGCGCGTAGTCAATTTGTTGATTGGCGTCTTGTTGGTTGTTCTGAAACCCCCATGTCATGCTGCCTAAACAGACTCGTGATACAGACAAACCGCTACTACCGAGTATTGAAAATTGCATTGTCATCCTTATGCTGCTTGTTCTTTTTCATCGTTATAGGTTAGGGCAATACTAACAAACATTTGTTCACAATTAATGAATGCTTCAACAACCGCTGGATCAAAGTGGCTGCCATTACCCGCTAAAATTATTTCTTTGGCTTTATCGTGACTAAACGCCGGTTTATAAACCCGCTTAGAAATAAGCGCATCATAGACATCGGCCAGTGCCATCAAGCGTCCCGATAGGGGAATATCATCACCACTTAATTGATAAGGATAACCACTGCCATCCCATTTCTCATGGTGGCTGAGGGCAATTTCACGGGCGATAGCCAGAAAGCTGTTTGAGCCCATTTGTTTTTCGGCTACGGCAATGGATTCTGCACCTATCATGGCATGGGTTTTCATGATGGTAAATTCGGCATCAGTCAGTTTGCCGGGTTTCAGCAAGATGGCATCGGGGATACCGACTTTGCCAATGTCATGCAGCGGTGCTGATTTGTAGAGTAAATCAACCGTCTCATTAGTTAAGTAATCACGGTATTTAACGTGACTCTGTAGTTGAATAGCCAATGCGCGCACATATTCCTGAGTACGTAAGATGTGACCACCGGTTTCATTATCGCGAGCTTCTGCTAATGCTGACAAACCGACAATCGCCACATCTCGGGTTTGTATTATTTCGTCTTTACTTTGCGCAAGCTTGTTGAGCATATCATTGGTGTAATAAGCAATAATCCCCAGTTCACCTTGATGTGAAACCGGTACGCGCGCACTGAGGTCACCGTTGGCTGCAGCGATCAATACTCGTTGCTGATTATCTAATAATAGTCGTAATAACTGTAACCAATGATACATGATAGTGCAGGTATAAATAATCAGTACCACAGCGACAAATACAAATTCTTTGATGATACTCACAAGTGCTGCTTGCTCTTCGATTTGGCCGATATTGTCGGTTAACCAACGCACATCTTTTACCATGATCATGGCTAAAATAGTGGTCAACATAATAACGATAAACACCACTAACGTGGCAAGTTGGCTGGCAATGGAATGACGCATGTGGGTCATCTGCTCTGGCAACTGTTGATATTCGATGTGTGGGTAATGTTTGACTTGCGCCTGCAGCGCGAGATCAAGACTAATCAGTGTACCTAAACAACCAATGCCGAAAATGACTTTTAAATTACTTTCTACTGGAAAGTCGTAATAGCCGTTATACCAAACTGAAAGCGCGAGGGCACCACCAACAAAAATACTTAATTCGAGTAACGCATTTTTAAATCCGACACGATCTTGGATCAACTTTGTTCTGACAACAAACATGGCGGAGAAAGCGATAAAAGCATAAGCGCTAGTTTGCCAGATTGAAATGGATTCGATAAATGGACATACACGACCACCATAAATACTGAAAATAACGGCGGCACAGAAATAGTGTAGCGCAGCGCGTTGTTTTGTTAGCATTAACATCGTCATAGATGCATTCCTTAGCTTAAAATTACAATCAGTATACGGATTTTTTATCGAGATACCATTCTCCATGTTGGCTATTATTCTATACATTATTAAAGACGTTAGCGGTAACTTTATAAAATATTTAATATCTTTTTAAATCATACTCTTATATGTTTATTTGCATGGGTAAAATCCATCTTTTACAAGTCAAAAAGCTCCGACCAGTCATTTTTCATTTCTATTTTTCGATCGGGTGCACATAAACGTTAAGCTTTGTCACATTATTTGATTATTACATTAGGAGTACCTAGTTATTAGTATTATTGAGTGCTTTAATGATTTTCTAATGCAGGCAGTTAAAGTATTAGCACTGAGTATTGCAATAAAGTTAAGCCGTTCAGGCTTTATAGGATTGATAAATGGATATATCTCACGAATCAAGTGCATTGGATGCTTACATGCAACAGGTCAATAAAAATAGTAAGTTATTGACGAAAGAAGAAGAATACGACATTGCTGTGGCTGTTGCTAATGGTGATTTAAACGCCAAGAATCGGATGATTGAAGCTAACTTACGCTTGGTGATCAGTGTCGCTAAACGTTATCAATACAGCGCTATTCCGTTAGTTGATATTATTCAAGAAGGTAATACCGGATTAATTCGCGCGGTTGAGAAATTTGATGCCAGCAAAGGTTATCGTTTTTCAACGTATGCAGTGTGGTGGATCAAGAACAATATCGAGCGTTGTATTATGAATAGTGCCCGTACTATTCGTATCCCCATTCATATCGGTAAAATGCATAAAAGCATTGCTAAGGTGGCCAGAGAACTCGGGCTTGATGTTGGTAGTGATAATGATTTGGTGGTGATTGCCAAGGTATTAGAAACTGATATTACTGAAGTGATGGATGTATTGTCTTACTACTTTAATGAGTTAAGTTTAGATAAAAACATGATAACGGAGAATGATGCTGTCACTACACTTGGCGATATCATTGAAGATGAATCAAATAGCACACCGAGTGCGGAAATTGAAGGCGGTAATACCCGAGATTACCTGTTAGCGTTATTAGAAAACTTGCCTAAAACCGAACGTCGTGTTGTTGAACTGCGATTTGGATTAACCGGTGAGGAACCGCTGAGTTTATTACGTATTGGCGAACGCTTATCTATTTCCCGTGAAAAAGCCCGCACTATCATTCGCACCAGTCTGCGAAGACTCAAACCTAAGTTACTGGTTAACAGTGTGCAGCAACATGATTATATAGCGTAATGCTTCACTGACTCATATTGTTAATCCATAACGTCTTGTTAATCAATAGCGTCGCCTTTAATCGATTTAAAGGCGACGTGTTATCCAGCCTTAACTGTATTGTTCAAGTGATAACAGTTGTTGTTTTAATTCTAAACCATAAGCATAACCAACCAGCTTATTATTAGCACCGATGACCCGGTGACAAGGAATAATAATCGGGATTGGATTTTTGTTATTGGCCATTCCTACCGCCCGTGATGCATTGGGATTGCCCAGACCTGCCGCAATGTCTTTATACCGGCGTGTTTCCCCATGCGGTATCTTGATTAATTGTTGCCATGCATGGCGCTGAAACACTGTGCCAGCAGGATTCAGTTTAAGGTCAAAAGCCTTTCTTTGATGATTAAAATATTCACGTAATTGCTGTTTAGCCTCATTGAAGTAGGTGCTGGAGTGTTGCCAGTCAGCTGATATTTCAATGACTTTAGTGCCATTATCGACCATGAGTTGGGTGATACCAGCGTCATTACCGGCTAAGATGATATGACACTCTTGCTCACCTGTGGTTGCGGTGTAGGAAATGGTGAATTTATCGTAATACATAACGGCTTTACAACTTAAACGGTAGGATCATATATACTAAAGTTTAATTGAAATTTACAACATTTATTGTTATCTGGATCAGATTAATTGCACTTAATTCATTGTTACCATCAGCGCTCAGACAGAGTCGCAGTCACCGTGATAGCCCTGACATAATAATTACCATCGATAGGTTATTGATAATATCTACACCGTATGTTAATTATACCTCAAATTAATATATCGACATTCCTATATAACATATCGTAATAAGTAGACTCTTTTATGGATAACAATTTAAATAAAAATTTGTTGCGAACGATTCAATTAATACCGATTGTCTTAAGCTCGGTATTTACTTTGATTATCATTGCGTTGTTGCTTATCAATAATAGAATCGAACTTAAAGAAAACATTAGTAGCTTACGTACTGAGTTCAATGAACGCCAAAAACGGCAGATTAAAAACAGAGTTGATACGATTTACCAGCAGGTCAGTTACGAACGTGATCGCATGGAGAACTTACTCAAGGCCGATATTAAAGAAAAAGTGTATCAGGCATACGATATCGCCAACGCTATTTACAATGAAAATAAAGATAAACCTGCAGAGGATGTCCATGCGTGGATCGTGACCGCGCTAAAAAGCATCCGCTTTAACAACGGCCGGGGTTATTATTTTATCTATGATATGGATGGCAATAATATCATGTTGCCTCACCACCCAGGCAAAGAGAAAACCTATCTACGGGATATGAAAGATAGTCGTGGTCGCTATCTTATTCGAGAGTTCATCGCGCTAGTTAAAGATAAGGATGAAGGTTTTATTCATTGGTGGTTCGATAAACCTAATAACATTAACATTAACATTAACAATAACAATAACAATAACAATAACAATAACAAAAGCACCAAGACCCAGGATAGGGAAAAAATTGGATTTTTGAAGCATTTTGAACCTTACGGTTGGATCATCGGCAGCGGAGAATATGTTGAGAATTTTGAAACCACAGTAAAGAAAGACCTCTTGCATTGGATATCAACGATTCGATTTGGCAGTAACGGTTATATATTTGTGCTGGATGATAGTGGCGTAATTTTGGCTCATCAGAATAATGAATTAATTGCCCAAGATTATGGTGACTATCAGACTGCAGAACAAGTTGATAGCATGTTTGATACCGCCAAAGAGGGCGGTTATGTAAAATATTCCAGCCTATACCAGCCCGATGATGTGTATGGACCGGATAAAATTAGCTATGTTAAGTGGTACCCTGATTGGCAGTGGGTGATGGGGTCGGGTGTATATGTCACCGCGATGGAAGAGTACCTGCAACATAAACAAAAAATTATTGTGCAGCAGAACAGTAAGAAGTTACTCGTATTAATTTGCTTTAGCTTGGTACTTATTCTGGTTGTAGGCTTTTTTACCCATTATCTGAAAATATTACTGACACGACGATTCTCCCAATTTGAAACGAAGATAGAAAGCAATTTTATTAAACTGAAAAATGCCAATGGTGCGATGCGACATATGACCTTGCATGATCCGCTTACTGGCCTTCCTAACCGCACAGCGCTGGATAAATTTGTGCAACAACGCCTGAACGATGGCAATGATCAGTGTCTGGCTATTGCTTTTGTTGATATCGATAATTTTAAATACGTAAATGATCTATACGGGCATACCGTCGGTGATGAACTGCTGTGTGCGATCAGCCGACAGTTTGAAAGTATCTTGGAGACTGGTGATATGGTCTGCCGTTTTGGTGGCGACGAGTTCTTGTTCTGTTTTTCTGGGTTAAATATGGACGTGGAGATCGCCGCCAAAATTGCCAAGATTAAGGCTATATTTGACACCAAAATGCAATGTACTGAGCGCGAGATTAAATCCAATTGTAGCGTTGGTGTCTCCGTTTTTCCTGACGATGGTCAAACGCTGGAAGTCTTGATTGGCAAAGCGGATATCGCCCTCTATAAAGCCAAGGGACGGGGTAAAGGTGAGATCTGTTTATTTGAAGCTGAGTTTGATATCCAGCTAAAGCGTCAACATAGAATGAAAGAAGAACTTTATAAAGCGTTGGAGCGAGAGGAATTCACGCTTAATTATCAACCTCAGGTTAATGCCAAAAATCAGCTGATGGTCAGTGTTGAAGCGCTCTGTCGTTGGAACAGTCCTATTTTTGGTGTGGTTAGCCCGGTAGAATTTATTGCCACGGCTGAAAAGTGCGGTGCTATCCACGAGCTGGGTTTAGCGGTTATTAAGATCGCCTGTGAAGAGATCTTATCCATATCGCCGAATGGTCACCAAGCCTTAGCGTTATCTATTAATATCTCGCCGATACAGGTTATTGAACCTGAGTTTTTGACTCATATTAAACGGATTGTTAACGCATCGGGGATCGATAGTTCCAGGGTGACTTTTGAGCTTACCGAAAGCGCGGCAATTGACAGTATATTGTGCTTGTTGCCATTATTTAATGAATTAAGACAGTTTGGTTGTGGTTTGTCGCTTGATGATTTTGGTACTGGTTTTTCGTCACTGAGTTACTTGAATGATCTGCCTTTTAGTGAGATCAAAATTGACCGGTCATTTATTAATAAGTTTTTAGATAACGAGCAAAGCGATGCCTTGGTCAAAACCATTATCGCTATCGGTAATTCATTTAACATGACAGTGGTTGCTGAAGGGATCGAAACTCAAGCGCAGTATGAGAAGCTAAGGCAGTATAATTGTGATTTATTGCAGGGGTATTTCTTTGCTAAACCGCTGTGTCTGAATGAGCTTGCGCAGCATATCAGTATTGCTCCAGCGGCATCATAGCCCAATCCCATGTCTGCAGCTCAAACCATAGCCGGTGAACTGCAGACTCGGGATTCGTTATCGGTTTGAGCTGGCGGGAATAAAGGTGTTAGCTAGGTTACTAATGGCATTGATGTCGTGTTTCAACTCATCCATTTGACTGACTACCGTATCGGTATGTTGCCAGTTAAGCTCTGAACCTTGTTTAATGTCGATAACGTGATTATTGATCTCGTTGGACACCACGCTTTGCTCTTCAGCCGCGGTTGCGATCTGCATTGATAGTTGTGACAGTTGCTGCATTTTTTCGTGGATAACCGCAATTGCCTGATCTGACTGTTCTGCTTGACCGACACATAGGTCAGCATTATCTTTGTTTTTCTTCATCATGATTAACCAATCATTAATAGTTTCTAACATAGTCGATAAGCTGGTATGAATGTCTTTGGCAGTATCTTGGGTACGCGATGATAACGTACGTACTTCATCTGCTACTACCGCAAAACCACGGCCTTGTTCACCAGCACGCGCCGCTTCAATTGCAGCGTTTAATGCCAGTAGGTTGGTTTGATCGGCAATCGCTTGAATGTTAGTCATCAAGCTGCCGACGTTTTGGGCTTCGGTGTTTAGCTTGTCAGCGGCAGTAGAGGCTTGTTCAACTTCTCTGGCTAGCTGCTTGATCTCGACTGTCGTGGTATTGATACCACTTTGCGCGGTTTCACATAGCATAAATGTCGCATTGATTTCATCAGAGGTTTCGACACTATTACGTACAATTTCACCCGTCGAGGTGAGCATTTGCGACATTGCAGCGCTGACTTCCGTTAGTTCTTGTTGTTGATTAAGCAAGTTAGTACGGATCTGGTCGGTACCAGCTGACACTCTTTCAATAACCAGTTGTACCGGTTTAGTCGAGTCTAATGTACGTTCTAAAATGGCTTTAATTTTGATTTTAAGCATGCCCATATTAAAGTCAAACACGCTGGCGGTGCCTTTGCCGAAATAGACTTGGCGGCTGACACTGTCAAACATGGATTGCATGCGCTGGGCTTTTTTCGCCATTGGCACGATGTCTTGCCAGAATATGATGATAGGTGTGACAGCTGAAAATAAAGCAATCAGTGATGCGGCTAAACCCAACTGCGTATAGATAAAGAATTGTGCCACTATGCTAATGAGGCTTAACAGGATAAAACGCTGAGTACGGGTAAATTCAAATAACAGTCCCTTGCCTTGCAGGTTTTTGTAGACGTTACTGGCACGGTTTATCATTTGCGGTGTTGCGCGGGTGCTTACTTCTTGATAACCGACAATTTTACCGTTTTCAAACTGGGGAGTGATAAAGGTATCGAGCCAAAAATCATCACCATTTTTGGTTTTTTTACAGATAACACCTTGCCATGAAAAGCCTTTTTCTAAGGTTCTTTTCACTTCTGCTATTACGGCTGCGGGCATGGTTGATGAGTCGAGTTCTCGGCTATTTTTTCCTAATAACAGATCGGGTGAAAACCCCAGTGCATCACTGTATTGCTGGTTAATATAAGTGTATTCACCGTTACTGTTTACTAATGAAATGAATTGCGCAGAGTTGTCAGCCATCAAGTTACCTATTAATGTGTAAATAGTCGATTAATTAAATAAAATAACATTGAACTTAATGTTAGTCATCTGATACTTACTTGTTATGTGGTTATTGTCGATGATTGATACGGCTAATGTAGTTAATCGTGATGCAGAAGCAGCAAGCAAGTGCAGAACTCACTTTAGACGGTTCCAAAGATTGACCAGTACTTAGCCATAGGGCAAACTCACAGCCAATATAATCCAACACTGATTTTCATAGGGAAACAAACATGAGCGGCACGAACAGAGCAGACATTCAAAAAGGTTCATCAGTATCGATTGTACTGAAACAAGACCAACGCAGTGGTAACTTGACTGACGGTATCGTCAAAGACATTTTAACTAAATCACCGAATCATCCACACGGCATTAAAGTACGTTTAGAAAGTGGTGATGTAGGAAGGGTTAAGGTTATTAAAGACTGATTTGATGAAATGTAATCGTTAAGCTTATTTATTGAGCATAATTGATAGACTTAAAGCACACTGTAATAATAAAAATGTTTATAATTTTATATACTGTAGACATTTTGTTGATTTACTGATTTTCACCCTCTAAAGTAGCCCTCCTAGTTGTGGTATTATTACCGATACTAAATATTCATTCACAATTAAGTTATACCTCATTCAGCTAACTGGCGGAAATATGACCGAATCATTGAGCTTTAAACAAGCTCTTTCTGTACTATCAAAATCATCACCATATTCAGTTGCCACGGAACGGTCACAATCAATATCAACGGGTCTGGATGGTGTGAAAAAATATTTATATGTTGAAACAGACATTGAAAAAGACTTTGAAAAAGAGCTTTCAAGTTTGTCTGTTGGCCAGCGAAAAATCATCTTTTTGTGTGGCAGTAGTGGCGATGGTAAATCTGAGATCTTGACTAAATACAGTCAAAAATTTAAATCTCGAGCCAATTTTCATTTAGACGCTACACATAGTTTTAGCCCGCAAGATACCGCTATTCAAACGCTAGATAAGTTGTTTGATACATTTAGCGATAACAACCATCCACTCGTTGTTGGTATCAACGTCGGTATGTTAGGTAATTATGCCGTTGAGGGCGAAAATGAATGTGTAGCCAATTCAATTCAAGCATTTTTAAATAACAAATCTACACATGAAGAGCACGTTTTCTTAGATTTTGAGCAATATCCAAAGTTCAAGCTTGAAGTGGCTGGACATACATCCGAATTTGCTAAAAGCTTATTACAGCGTATCACTGCGACAGACGATAATATTATTCGCCAATTCTTTGATAAAGAAATCGAAAGTGATTCATGTGATAAACGTTTGTGCGCCAATTATGAATTACTAAGTATTGATGCTGTACAAGACGTCGTGATTGATTTGTTGTTTAAAGCGCGATTGATGAAAGATCAGTTTTTAACTGCCCGTGCATTATTAGATTTTATTTATCACTTACTCACAGCGCCGAAGTATCTTTTTGATAATTTGTTCATTCCTGATGAGAATGAACTAGCGGCTAAAGTAGCTGAGTTTGATCCTGCGAACATTCGCTCTAAGTTAACTGATGATTTTGTATTATCACATAGCTTAAGACTGCCTGATGAGAGCTTAAACGAATATAAAAAAGCATTGCGTACATTAAACATCACTATTACAACCGCAACACATGCATCATCATATTTACGCTTGTTTTACGTGCTTCGTAAACATGAATTTTCAAATAACTATCATCAAAATTTTAATGCTGTGTTTAAAGAATCTCTAATTGAAACATATTCTAGTGTATGGCACTTACACCAAGGCTTTGATAACTCGACCGAGCAGAAGCATGCATTACGTACTTTCTATAAAGATGTGGTGGTCACGGCTATTCATAAATACAACAATCGTAACGCCGTGGGTTTTCATAAGGGTGACTTCTTTATTTCTAAACACAACGAATACTATTTAGCTTCGTCATTAGAAATTAAAGCAAATATGAATGACATTAAATTTGATGTGGAAAAAACGGTGGCTCATTTTAATGCTTACTTGAAAATTGGTACAGAGACGGTGTCATTACAAATAAACAGTAATTTACTTAGCTTAATGTTACGTATCGTTGAAGGTTATAGACCAAATAAACATGATAAAAGCACGGTCGTGTTGTTGGATGAAGTTGTTGAAAAAATAGCTGAGCTTGCTAATGCATCTGACACGCTTTACATAATCAAAGATAAAAATAGATTTAATATTACGAATGTTGATGACGAATTTGAGGTAAGTGGAATATGAGTGACTTATTAAAAAGTGGACTGCCTCAAGAAGCCAGTGAAGTAAAAGTTAACACTATTAGTAGTAACAGTGGTTATTTCCCTATTCGTACCAAAGATCGTACAGATATTTTTGATTGGGATAGCGTACTTGGCCATGTAGTTAAAACGTCATACCGAAAATCGTTAAGTATTGATGGTTTAGAAGATTTTAAAATCAAATGTGAAAAATCATTTTTAGAAAAGTTAGATGAACACGAATTATGGCCGGTGCTTGAGCAAATGTATTTCGAAGGTGATGAGCTTTATAAAATTGCACCTGAATTCTTATTGTTCAAAACACAACAGCAATCAGGTAGTACGCCAAATGCGCGCCTTGGTAATATGTTTGCTAGCTTACTGGACACCTTCTTTTTTGAAGATAAGCCTGCAACCAAATTAAACTTTTTAGAACAACAATTATTCGATGAGTTAAATAACAATCTAAGTTCGAAAGCGGATAAAAAAGCTAAGAAAGGCGTTAATGAAGCGCCATATTTACCATTCATGGCAACGCATTTTCAAGAAGATTTACGTTTTTTAGGTCGTCGTCCTAAGTATTTATTGAGTGTATTTAAAGAATTTTTAAAGCTTTACTCGCACCTTTACACGGCGCAACTGGCATTAAATATAAGAGACTGGCGCTCAGGTGAGCCACAGCCAAAACCTAACTATTTCATTTTAGATAGTGAAAAAGCCAGTGATGAACGCTCATTAATTAAAGCACATGGTCATAGCCAACTATTTAAAGCACTAGGTAACGTATTTCCTTATATTGCGATGAATGACAGTTTGCAATCATCAGACAAGAAAACTCAGCCATTGTGGGCATTAGCACAAGATATAGCGGGGAATGTTGGCTCAGCAGAGATACTTAACCGTTATGCAGCGGCCTTTAAAGAAAACCGTAAATTAGATATAACGTTAACACAAAATTCAGATCCACTTGATGCGTTATCTGATTTGTTAAAACTAGCCACAGGCCAGTTTGCACGTGGTGAAAGCCGCCATGAGATCAATACACAATACGTGCGTTCGATTGAATCTGAATTATGTTCACACTTCGTTCAACGCCGTGGCCGTGCGGGTCAAGTATTGGTATTTAACCAAGATTACCTGATTTTATTGACCAATTTAGCCATTGGTGAAAAAGAAAAATTACGTTTTCATGAGCTTATTAAAGCATTTGAATCTCGTGGCGTGTTCTTTGATAAACAAACACAACAAGTATTAATTGAATTTTATGAACGCATTGGCAATGTCGAGCGTATGAGTGACAGTGGAGATGCAGTTTATGTTAGCAAAACAATTTGAATCATTTTTAGCAACGCAATTTCTTGAGCAAGGTGCGAAAAATTTAAAACCGGGCTATCGCTATCAATTTCAATCACCAGATGGTCAAAATAGTAAACGACTGCACGGTGCATTTTTAGCAGAAACGAATTCAACTGTTACTGTACAAGGTATCGAGTTACAGGCATTGAAGGTTGGTGGCGTAACGTTATTACCTGTACTGCACAATGACGATGGCGATGGTTACTCAGAGAACTTTATTTCTCATCTTCGTGATGAAGTTGCTGGTCAGCAAAACAAACTAAAAGGCACTGCATTACTTGTTATTCATAACAGTATGCTTGATACGTTGATTAACTCTGCAGAAGATGTGGCGCAATTAGACTCATCGTGGCATCCAGAAGAAATCAAAAAAGCTATGTATGGGTTAATCAATCAATATGATGATGCATCTGCTGTATCAGAATGCTTGCTTGATTTACGTTTTAATCAAATCGTTGATGATGGCGCAACCATGTTCGGCTTTGAGAAACTGTACAACGCGTTACTTGATGGCGATTTAAAATTCTCTGAGTTGGATTTATTAAATGATCCAGCGATGGTCGAGTTATCAAAAGGCGGTAACCCTGGGCAAATTAATAAACGTTTAGAAGAAAACAAAGCCTTATTTGAAAAGCTAGATCGTATCACTCACCATTTCCCCAATGAGCTTGAAGATAAATTATCTGAAATGTACTTTGGTGAAAAGTTTATCAAAGACAACTTCGGTGGTGAAGATCCTGAACGTTGGAAGGAAGGTTTAGACTTTAGCCAATGCATGCAAGAACAAATGCATAACCGTAAAAATGTGTTGGAGTTTGAAAAAGAAATTCTCACACAAGGTGAATTGATCTCGAAGAGTAAAGGCGAGAAGGGCGCTGGCATTCGCGAACGTCACTTGATCTTATTACTTGAACCAGAACAGAGTAGTTTCGATTTTGAGTTGAGCTTTATCGGTGGAAAAATTGAGTCTAAGCAATGCAGCATTAAACACAATAAAACCGACGCAATTACGATAGCAAAGCCAAATAACACGGGTGGTAAGCGTAGCCGCGTTAGTGTGTCTGGTGAATATTCTAATAAAGCTATGTTCTTCTCGTTTGAACTTAAGCGTGAGATAACCGCTGAATGTTACAAGTTTAGAGTGTTAGTGGTTCGTGCTGGTGATTTTCATATTGACGGATTCAAACATAACTTCTTAATCGTACCTAAGCCCAAGTTGGTAGATTGTCGTGTTATCTTACAAACGGAAGAAAACTCATTTATTTTAGGTGAGCACGGCAGTGATTCAGTATTAGAAGAAAACGGTCAAGTTTTTGATAATGCAGAAATAGCTGAAATTGATTTTGAAAAGATATCGAATGAATCTGACCTACTGCACTTTATCGTTAAAAGTGGTGAGACAAGCTTAACTTTTAATGTTGAGGGTGGTGTGTCGACGGGTTCAGTATCTTTACCCTTGATTCTTGATACCGACCGTTTCGTTAATCTATATAAAGATGATTACTTTGCGGTATTTAATCGTAGTAAAGAAAAAATCTTAGTTGATGGTAAAGAGTTTGCACCAAAAGGACAGCGCTTAACATTATTACGTAGAGAAGCCGAATTCGTTGATCTTAAAATACTGACTAAACGTTTGTCAGATGAAGATAATATTAGCTTAGAATCAATTGAAGAAAGCTACCCTGAGTTATACCAGGCTTACAATAATTTATTTGATTATTGCGCTAAGCATAAGACGTTACCAAGCCTAAGTGGTTGGGGGGCTGAATTCAGAGAATTAGTGAGAGAGTTAGTTGAAGCTTATGATCACGGACTTGCTGAGATTGGCTTTGATGTGTTGTTAACTAAAGAACAAAAGCAGCTTGTTAATATTGGTTTCTGTACTTATCGCGTGGATGATGGCGAGCAAGAGTTTATTAGCCCATTCAATCCGCTGGTATTATCGTATTACTTAAACTTAACCGAAGCGATTGTTGCAGATGAATCGGGAAGCTTTAAGCACTTACCAAAAGTAACACTCGAGCGTTTAAATCCTCAAGGGCTGCTACCATTCATCTATCATCCTATCCATGGTTTTGCTTATAGCCAGCTAGCTAAAGAAAATTCGTTATGGTTACAGCTAGTACCTCAAAAAGACACAAGTTATGCATATGTGCGTAAATTGGTTAAAGAGAAAATTGGTGAGTTTAAAGACGCATTTTCGTCATTATTTGAAGCGGGCCCACGCTCTAGCTTAATCATTAACTCGGTGAATAATCACAGAAACCATGAATTGTTTATGGGTATTTTGGATTATGTAAAGAACCAAAAAGGTAAAGTCTGCCATATTCACGTTAACCTTTATGACGAAGAGTTAGTGTATAGCGAGTTTGATCGTTTTTCTGAGATCGCCAGCTACGATGATTTAAAAGACATTTATGAATTAAATAAAGGTCCGATTCGTGAGCAAGCAGATACGATTATCGATCTGTTACGTACACGCGTTACATACAGTAAATTCAAGCATAAAGTAGGCACAGAACAAGCTTATGCACACTTAAGCTTCTTCCGAAATAATGATCGTGTTGAACCGACAGATGTGAACGTTGAAGAAGAGCTTAGTGGTATTGTTTGTAATGGTTTGTTAGCGGGTGAAGCGGCAGCAAATAAAGAAGACAGTTACTTCACTGCCTTTGGCCTTAAAAATGTCGATACCTACAATCAAACACACCTAACAATTGCAAAACGTTTAGGTGGTTTAATCAAACCTGCACGTAAATCAAATGAGCAACACAGCCGCTCTAAATCATTAGCGCTAGCGGTGAGTGACAAGTTTAAAGATTTGTTAGAAAGTTCGTACCAAAGCTCGATTTGGACAACGATTATCGATCCTAAAGTGACGTTAGATTTCTTCGATAGTAAGAAAGACGTTGTGTTGATCCATTATTCTGATAACTACACCAACTCTACGAATTACGATGCAATCACAGTGACAAAGCAAACTGACTTGTACAAGAAAGTACTTGAGCAGGATGAAGGTGGCTTAATTGAAGAGTTTAATGCCTTCAATGGTGAATGGCTGCTGAAGATGATCACAGCCTCTGCCAATGATCGTAAAGAGAAGCGTGGCATTATCGGTGCTTACAAATTTGTGAACTGCTTGCTGTCGCAATCTGATATTACCTGGGTACCATTGTCAGTCGCTGAAATGGTACGTGTGGCGGGTAATATCGGCTTGAAAATGTCTGATAGTGACTTTTCGCGTCATGTACAGGGTTACAAGTCTGGTGCTATTTCTGATGATGTATTATTTGTTGGTTTTAAAGACCATAAGCTTTACCTGTTACCGTTAGAAGTAAAAGCAGGTCTTAAGCAAACCCATAAGAAAGGCGTAGAGCAAGCTAAAGAATTGAAACGTTATTTAACCGAAGATATTCTGGGTCGTGATGATTTAGCTGGTTTCTTATATCGTGGCTTGTTTATTCGTCAAATCTTGATGCAAGTTGATAAATACAAACTGTATAACTTGTACGAAGATGGCTACTTTGATAAATCGTTGTTAAACCAGCGTGAGTGGTGGTTACAAGGCGATTATGAGTTAGCGACGATTGCTGATTACCCAGAAGGCTTCCTTGTGTCTGTGGTCGAGAATGACACCTTCTTTGAAACTGAATTTGAAGAAGTTGATGACATTCTTAAAATTCAGATACCAGTGAGCTACCTGAAAGGCTTTTTGAGTACGCCACTACAAACCATGATGAACGAAGTTTGTCCTGAAAAGCTCTGCTATGTGAATGAAAAGTATTTGCTGCAAGCAGATGCCAAAATTCAAAATTTTGCCACGTCAGCTACTAAACCTGCAGATAAAGAGCTGCAGGTTTCAGAGATTAAGGAAACTTCACGTACAGCTGAATATGTAAGTTCGACAGTAGATACGACAAGCCCTGAATTAGACGTTAAATCTGCCACGGATACGCTTAAAGTACTCATCGGGCACGATGTTCGCGATTCATCGCCAATCTTGTGGGAACCGACAAACACAGCCAAGTTCATGAATACCAACTCCGGTATTATTGGCACCATGGGCACGGGTAAAACCCAGTGTACTAAGTCTGTAGTGACTCAACTTTACCGTAATCAGCATAACAATGTTGATGGTAAACCAATTGGTATTTTAATCTTCGATTACAAGTCGGATTATGTTGATGATAAGTTCTTAACCGTAACGAACGGTAAGAAGTTTAACCTACATAAATTGCCGTATAACCCGTTAAGTTTGTTTGGTGATACACCAATGCTGCCAGTGCATACTGCTCGTGGTTTTTCTGAAACTATGGGGCGAGCATTTGGTTTAGGTCAAAAGCAGCAACTGAGATTGCGTAAGCTAATAAGTGAAGCGTATGAACTTGCGGGTATCAAAAAGGCAGATAAATCGACATGGAGCAGACCAGCACCAACCATTGCTGATGTCTGGGCTTTGTTTGAAGAAAGTGAACCAACAGAAGATTCATTATACGCTGCGCTTGAAAGCTTGTATGAGTTAGAGATTTTTGAAGATAACGTTGATAAGTGCACGAGTTTATATGAGCTTGTGGACGGTGTTACGGTCGTTGAATTAGCGGGTTATCCTGGTGAAATTCAAAACTTGGTTGTTGCCTTAACATTGGACTTATTCTATTCACAAATGCAGAAACAGGGTAAACCTGAAGTGCAGGGCGACTTTAGACAAGTAAGCAAGTTACTGCTGGTGGATGAAGCAGATAACTTCATGTCACAAAACTTCCCTAGCTTACGTAAAGTGCTGAAGGAAGGTCGTGAATACGGCGTTGGTGTGATTCTGTCTACGCAAGATATCACACACTTTAAAACGGGTGAGAACGATTACTCGGCTTATATTCTAAGCTGGATTGTGCATCGTGTTGGTCAAATCAAGAATCAAGATATTAAATCTATTTTCAATAAGGATGATAAAGCCGATCAAGAGCAACTGATGAAAACCATCCGTGAACTTGATAAGCATTACAGCCTGTATGTTGATGGTGATAAGAAGCTCACCAAGATCAAAGATAAAGCGTTTTGGGAGTTGTTGAAAGACTCTTAACCTTTCATAACGTGTATTGATTAGCGCTGAGCATTATGTGGTTAGCGCTTTTTTATATCTATCCACTTGAAATTTAAGAATTAGATATCTGTTTATGCTGATTTGTTTTATGATTTAACTAATTACTTAAATGATAACGTTTGTGGCTACGTGAATTACATGCAACAACTAAGTTAAAATTGATTAGAGGTGTTGAGTGAAGAGCAAATTTCCTGGTTATATAGATAATTATCTAGAAAATAATATACTAAACAGTAAGAAAGTTTTGGTTTCATTTGATACAAATATACTATTAAATTTGTACAGATATGAAAAATCGATATCTGCTGATATTATATCTCAAATTAGATCTCTCAAGCGAAATAAGTTTTTCGACATATGGCTACCTCATCAGGTAGCTTTAGAATTTAATCTGCAACGAAAAGCGACATTTAAGAAACAAGAAAGAGCTATTCATGCAATAGAAGATGAGTTTAAATCCTTTAAAAAAACTATTGAGGGTTTGTCAAAAATTGGTGGTAAAAATAGTGAAGTCTTTCCACTTAAAAAAGAGTTAGGAGTTCATTTCGATACTATTGGTAACATTATTAAAGACTACTTACCTAAAACTAGAAGTCAGGATAGTAGCGATCCCGTTATTAATAATGTTTATGATATATTTAATGGCGTCGTAGGTGACTCGTATTCTCAAGAAGATATGGCAAATATTGAAAGGGAAGGAGAGTTTAGATTTTCTAATAATATTCCCCCTGGATATGATGATGAAGGTAAAGAAATAATTTATAGTTATTCAGGAGTGAAGATCAATGCTAAATATGGTGACTATATCTTATGGAAGCAGTTGATTGATAAAGCCAGTCAGGAGCAATTAACCGTAGTACTTGTAACTGGAGATGTTAAATCAGATTGGCAATCGAAAGAATATAGTAGGGTTAGACCAGATTTAATTACTGAATTTAAGTTGAAGACAGGACAGGACTTTTATGCTCTTACACTCCCTGACTTTCAACGTTTTTTTGATTCTAAGCTAAAACGTAAGTTATCAGATAAAACTACAAATGAGATGATTGAGCTTACTGCGAAAGATAATTCTGGCTGGCTAAATGAAATCTTATCTGCTTTTGAACATTTTGATAATCCATTAACATTAAAAGAGATTTATAAGTTTATTGCTTCGCATTCAGATAGAGATCTCCCACCTAGTTGGGAAGTTATTATTCGAAGAACTGTATATAACCATTGTTCTGATGTTTCTGCTTATTTAGGAAAAAAGGACTTATTTGAGAAAATTTCTAGTGGTTATTATCGATTAAGATAAATAGAATAAGTACCTTAATTGAAACATGTGAATTTGTGGGTTTAAACTAGTTGGAATAAATTTCCATATGATTTTATTTATTTTAAGTGTGATATTATTTGAAAATATCACTTTTTTGATTTTTTCTGGGGGGTATATGGCTGATTCCAATCAGCACGTTAATGTATTAATTGAACATTTTAAAAATGTTATAAAGCCTGCATTTTTAAATGTTAGGGTGATTTCTTATATTTTAGTTTCGGTAGTATTTGTAGGTGGTGCGGGTATATGGATGCCATGGGCGAAAGAAGCACAAATAACATCTTGGCTACCTGGAAGTACAGTTTTCACTTATTCGTTTGCATTACTTGGCTCAATTATTTGTAATCGACTTTATTTTTATACCAGTTCACTTAAAGAAATTAGGAGTTATTTTAATCAAAATCTAGATGATACTGAGATCGATAATCGTTTTAATGAATATGAAAAACGTTCGATATTATCTGCTTGGGGTATGTTATTAGGAAGCTTTATTATCCTGTTAGTTACATTTTCTTATGCAAAGTACTATGCATCTGATTCAGTTGTTGGGTGGTTAGGTTTAATTCTTTCAATACTTTTATATTTTTTTGCTTCGGCAGAAGATGTGGATAATAGCTCAAGTGTATTACCTGTTCCAAAATCGAAACAAGATGCGGAACCTATTTTTACACCTCAAGATGATGACACTTCTTTAAACAGTGATTTTTTTGGAAATGGTAGCGATGACTAGAAGACTAATTAGTGAAGAGTTCGAATTTCCTTGTATAAAGGTCGAACAAAGTTTTGGTGTTTTTTTCGCTTGCTCAATAAAAGCTAGAGATTTATTAATGATTAGTGAGCCTGTTAGGGCTGAAGTTTTAGACGATGAGATTGATAATGATCCCTTAGACTTTTCAATAAATAAATCTAAGGGTACTCAGAGGCAATTAGGCAAAAAAAGACCTGAACAAATAGCTGAATATATTAAATCAGGTACAGCTGCATTTCCTAACTCTATAATTTTGGGCGCGAATATTTCTTTAGACGGTTATTTATTAGAAAAAGATGAAAGAAATTGGATATTTGAAAATGATCGTATTGTTATTAAGAATGATGCATTAACAGCAGCTATAATTGATGGGCAACATAGACTAGCAGGGTTTGAACTATTAGATAAGAATGATCCAGCGCTTAATGACCATTTATTATGTTCAATATATCTTGATATCCCCATGACCTACCATGCGCAGGTATTTTCAACAATTAATTCAACACAAAGGAAGGTTAGTAAGAACCTTATCTATCAGCTTTATCAAATTGATATGGATGAGAAAGAGCCTAAATATTGGACGCCAGAGGTACTATCGGTATATTTATCTAGGGCATTAGGCGTGGATAAAAAATCACCTTTAAATAAAAGAATAATTCTGGCTGTAACCAAAGAAGATGATAAAAAGTGTGAGGACTGGAACGTTTCATTATCTTCACTTGTAGAAGGTATACTTAGATTATTTTCTTCTTATCCACGAGAAGATAGGGATACTTTTTATTCGAAGAAAATGGAAAGTAAAACCCGTTCTTGCCTTAAAGGAGATTCATCTCCGCTGCGAAACCTTTTTTTAAATATGAAAGATAAAGATATCTACAATGCTTTGCTCTCTTATCTCAGTATTTGTTATGGAGCCATTCCTGAAGGATCCGCTTATCAAAGTAGTATTGGCTGTGCAGCTTTGCTAGATGCGTTTAGAGTTATACTCGATAAAAATAATGGTAATTTAGAAGAGGTCAATTTATATGCTCAACAATGTTTACTTACATTAAAGCATAGTGAAATCCCTGTAATAAAAACTTCAAAAAATAAGAGCTTATTACGAGATATAATAATTGCTAGCTTTATGAAAAAGATAAATATAGAACATAAATTTTATCAGAAAGATGCAGATTTTTTCGATAAATACCTTAAATAATAAGATTGAAACTCATATTGCGAATTATAAAAGCGCCTCAAAGAGGCGCTAAATATATTAGTTTAAGATCGAAAAAGTCAATATACTCTTATGATTCCTAAGAGCAGCTATACCATCCTCAACATGGGCCGCCCAAGCGGCCTGTAATTCTCTACCTTCAAGTTCAGGGTACTTCAGTTTCAATACTTGTTCTGTAATCAGCTGAGTTTCACCTAACCAAGTGATCTTATCCAGTACTAAGCTACCATCGAGTTTCTTCTCTGCATCATTCACATAAGTAAACCCTGATTCCACAGAACGGAAAAAGGCGATACGTGCTGATACGTTTGGTGTGATGTCAGTATTTTTCTTTAACCGTTTAAGTTGTTCTTCAACAGTTTTTGAAAGTTGCATGCGGTTTGGTAACATTACACTGTCTCCAAAATAGAATCTTGTTGCCAGAAGTAGCCTTCTTTAAGACTTGACGATTTAGTATTGCCATCAAATTGGATCTCGTAAGCATGTGAGATGCTTTCTGCAAATCGACCCTGATTAAAGTACTTCTCATCGACTTCTGTATCAGTAGAAAGAATGATTACCTGATGACTTGCATCTGGGAAGTAACGTTCTACCAATTTGTCTCTGTGGTGTGAATCTAAGCGACCTAATGGTGTATCGATGATGATAGGTAGCTTACGACCCGATGTCTTACCTAACGCTTCTAGAATAGCGATAGCGTAGATTTGCTTTTCACCAGCAGACAGCGCTTTACGGTTGATCACGTTTTGCTGCTCATCAATCAGCTCAACATCAAACGTTTGAATGTTGATACGTGCAGAGATATCTAAATCATCTTTACGCGCTAGCTTCTGATAGCTCTTAATGAATTCAGTTTCTAACTGCTTAACACGTACTTCCGTTAACTGTTTAGCAAAATCATTCAACAGTTGATTGGTCGATTCAGCATTTGTAACAGCTTCACTAACATTGCTCGCAGAACGATATTTGTCATGCAGCTTCTGAATGTTCTTCGCCAACTCAATTGCTTTAGAAATACTGATCTTAGCTTCAGCTAACTCAGCGTTACGTTTTACAACGACCGCAATTTTTTTACTATTTAACTCGCTAATCACATTCAATTTTTCAGCTACGCGCTCTTCATCAGGTGCGCGTGAAATATTAACTGCAGCGTTGTCTATATCATCTTCAACTTGAGTAAGATGAGACTTTAGCTCTTCAAATATTTGATGTGATGTTGGTGCTGATACTTCCACTTGATGTACTATTTGTGCGCGTTCTCGTTCAGATAAATCAAGTTGTAGTGACGCTTTTTCTGTACTTGCAGAGTATTGTGCAAAGCTTTCGTTAACTGCTGTGATTGCAGAGTCATTACCACCAAGTTTTTCAGCTACAGTATCAAGGTAGGCACTTAGCTCTTGCGTGAAAGCTTGCTTTTGTTTAACTGCCGCCTCTTTATCAAGCGTGTTAAGTAAGCCTTTAAGTGTATTAGCTGCAAGTGATAAAGGTAATGAACTTTCCATCTCTTTACGAATACCAGCTTCAAGAGTTTTCTTCTCAATCTGTAATTCGGTAACGCGTGCTTCTTCTTGTTTTTTGGTCTTAGCCCAAGCGCCACCCAAGTTCATCATTTCTGAATGTGCTTGGTCAATCTCTTTGTTTAACTCAGTAATTTGTGCAACATACTGGTCGGCCGTATTAACTAACACATCAGACGCTTGCTCACAGTCTTTCTTTTGTTCTTCTAAGTCTGCAATTTCTTGCTTCACTTTTTGTGGCATAGCTTGGCTTTGATGCGGTTTCAAAAAGATATTTAAATCGTTTTTAAGACGGTCAATAACATCAATACCTAATAAACGGCGTACTGCTGTTTGTAATACTAAACCTGATTTATCTTCTGCCAGTTCTGCAATTTTCTCACCATCAAAGAAGAATAAGTCTGCAATACCAGTCGGGATCAATTCATTTAAAAAAGCTTGGCATTGGTCGTAGCTTAAGTTCGATTCAAGTACATCGTTAGTATAAAGCAATAACTTGTCTTTCTTATTGCGTTCCCATGAACGAATAACACGATACTCGTTTTCTTGGCCTTGCTGGTTGTATGAAAATACTAATTCAATTGATGCACTGTTAGGTTTAACAGTCGAACCTTGGTGAATAAGACTAGCAAGCTGTTCTTGATATTCAGTCGCTGACATATTGAAACCAAATGCCGCGCGTCCATACAGCGAAAGCTGTACAGCAGTTAGAATAGACGTTTTACCTGCGCCATTCAGACCACCGAATAAAGTGATCGGCTTGTTATTACCTTGCGCATCAGTTTTAGGTGCAAGATCGATATTATGCACACCGCTAAATACTCTGAAATTGTTAAGAGAGAGACTTTTAATAATCATGCTTAAAATTCCTTACCCATTAATGTATCAATTTCAGCTAACTTGCGATCAAGTGTTTCAATTTCTTCTTGGAAAACATCGTATGCGGCTTTTGATTGCATGCCTTCTTGTTTCTCTTTAATTTGTTCTAACGTGCCCCAATCTTGTTTTAAGATGGTGCCGATTTTGTTTTGTACACCAGTACGACGGCTCAGACCTTCCATTGATATTTCAAGGTCGAGTAGTTTCATTACCATCTCAGGCACAATGTCATGTTCTTTACTTAGCTGAGCTAAGATCTGTGCGCCTTGATTATCAAATGTTGAGTTATCATTAATAACCCAATCAAGATCCTTTCCATAAACATCGCGGTATATTTGCGGTAATGAATCGTTCCAATCTGGTTCGTTTGGATCGTTCAGCCATTCTTGACGAATTGCATGCAATTCAGGTTCAGTAATCAGCTCAATGATATGACCGTCTTCATTGAATTGCTTTTCTTGAACGAGTAATTCTTTTAGCCATTCCTTACGGTATCTTAACCAATAAGGACCTGGTACATGTGCTCGTTCTTCACTGATCTCTTGACCATCTTTAGCGCGTTGGAAATTAACTTTACCAATTCGACGTTTGTAATTTCGGAACTGATCTTTATTCTCAGGGATAGAAGTAAACGCTAATTTATCGCGGAATGTTAGAAGTGGTTTCATCCACTCTTCACCATTTTTGATCAGACTTTCCATTGCTCTGTCTTTGCTTACAACAGTACAAGTCCAGCAACCAAAACGTGAGTTACCACAAGATGGGGTACTGTCATCGATAACTAGTGGGCATTCGCCTTGATCTGAAGAGTCCATGTATAGGGTCCAAAGAGGGCGGTTGTTACCACCCCAAGGGTTTTCCCACTCTTCAATATCATCTTTTGCATATCTAAACGCACCACGAATAATGTTCCAAACATCATTCACATCCCAATTATCAATCGGGGTGTAGATAAACGCATTTGCTAATGTGGTGTGGCGAGCTAGACGCGTACCATCAATCTTATGTTTAGCGATAACCTGGGCACGTGAAGCACTTTCGTCAGAACGTGAACCAAGCAATACGATCACTTCGTCGTATTGAGATACTTTTTCTTTAATGAATGAGCTTACAGGATCAATTTTCATACGCTCCGTACACCAACGGAAACTCTTTGTTGGTGCTGGATAGCCTTTACCTAATAGGCAAGCCCAGAACGATTCTGTTGCTTGAGGTACAACCTTGTGACTGGTAATTGGTAAATTGTTTAGCTTTGCGCTTTTACCAATTAACTCTAATGAACGAGTGATGTGATCAACAACCACAGGCGTTTCAACAAGAGTATCTGAAGACACGACAAAAACAGGTTTGTGTCTGTCTTTTGGTTCTAAACCCATTAGCGCAAGATGGACTAATGTCACTACCGCTGTTGAATCTTTACCGCCTGAATAACCGATCACCCAAGGTCGTTTGTCACCCATATAAATACGCTGAACTTCAGCTACGTACTCAGCTAGGGGTTTACCGGAGAAGATTTCTTTATTAATAAAATCTTCGTAATCTTCTAGGTCGTATACTTGCTGCAATTCACTCATTATTTTACCTGTAATTCTAATGCTCGCTCTTCTGGAGTTAGTGGTAACTCTAGGGCGATTTTAATATAATTTGAAACTAACTGAATATTAATCGTTGCTTTAGATAAACGACCTTGTTGGTTAATGCAACGTTTTGCTAAATCGGTATTTACTTTTCGCCAATCGATATCATTCAATTTTCTGAATGTTTCTTTCCATGTGGATGGCTGTTGTGTTAGTAGTGAATTACCCATTAAACCAATGGCTTGTAATCCAATGCCATGCGCATGAATATAGTCTAAACGAAATTGTGATGGCGTTAACTTCTTATCACAAACCATTTTCCACTCGGGAGTATTATTAAATACTGACTTCCAAAATTCTGCTGCTATCGCTTGTTCTGTTTCTGTGTATTCTTCTTTAGGGCCTTTGCCCATGAGTGCTCTAGTTGCTTGCTTTAAACTACTTAACGTAAACAACTTATTACTTGATGAGCTAATATTTGATTTTTCCATTTCCGTAAAGCCTTTGAATGGTTCTACGTTTGAGGATAAAAAGCGGGCGATTATAGCACCATGGTCGCGAGTATCATAACAATCTGCTAATGATGTACTCGGTTTTACGGCATATTTGTTTAAATCCACGAACATTTGTTGGCTACGAACTAAGCCTTCATCAACAAAAAATAGCACTGGAATATTATCGTGACCTAGATCTGGATTTTCTTTTAACGCTTCTTCGATAGCTTTTCGGCGATGTTGACCATCATTTATTAGAATTTGTGCATCTAATGGTACTTTTAACGTACCTAAATTTGGAATGCTGTCTGCATCACTTTCGATAAAGGTAACGGTTGAATCAACTGAAACGGTTAATGCTGAAAATACGTAGTCGTTTGGATTTTCTACAAGGTATTTAACCATCGCAGGAATACGGGATTTATTGAGAGAACGTTGTGCTCGTAATTCCGGTGGCACTTCTTCTTCATCGAAGACGAAAATTTTAGGAATTGTACGAAGCGGGCAAGTGGCAATATAAAAAGGTCGACCTGCTTGTGTGCCACGAACTGCTGGAAATGAAAAACAATAGCCAGAATCTTGAGTGCTACTCATAATTACGTCCTACGTGATAAAAAACTAATTATAACGCACGTAACGTAATCTGCAAACATTACTAACGTAATACGCAAGCGTTAGTAACGTAAAAATATTACGTTACTATTTGTTGTTGGTGTTATTTAACACACTTTACTACATATAATAGATAATTACCTGTTTTTATTTACAGTGTTTTGTTTATGTGGAATTTATTCCCTTTTAGCTTCACTCCTCGATATTGAAATACTTTTTGCAACATATCCCAGTCTGGGAATTGTTCTTTTGGTATGCCCTCTAACTGTTTCATAAGGCGTTTTTCAAAGGATATCTGAGGTTTCAACTGCGGTGAATCTGATTGTAGGTAAACGGATTTATCATAAAGCGGTTGTAAGGGGAATTCATCTCCATAGGTGAAGAAGTCTATGTCCAAATCCAGCAAGCGGATCTTGGTGCGTTCGCAGAGTAGTGGCAGGGCTTTATTTTCAAAGTCATCATAGCGAAGTAGGGTTACTTTACCTGAACGAATATGGGCTTTGAGTAAATCGATATTATCTAAGTCGCCATACAGCTGAATGGCACAACCAATATAAACACGCAGTACTGGCGGCATGCTGTTTAGCAGTTGCTTATCAAAAATATAAGAGTGGCTTTGCACTAACTGGCCACATTCGAATTGTGCATAGCCTTGCTCACAAACGGCTGCAATATTACTGGGTTTACCGACTGAGAATAACAGTGCTTTTGCTGCATCAATACAGCTAGTATAAGAGTCAAAGAGCACTTTAATGTCTCGCTGTAACCTGGCAGGTATGTGTGCTTTGGCTTTTCGTTTTTCAAATAGACTTAACGCAAAGTAAACCAATACGTCATCACGTCGTTGCTGTTGTGCTAATTCAAATTCGGTTTGTTCAACGCTGCTCTGTAATAATTCAAAAGCTTTCTTATGACTGCCTGTAACAGCTCTGATGTTATCACTGAGTTCAAACTCATCATTGGCGGGGAGGCGGCCCAGAAATAAGCATTGCTGCCAAAAATCATTAAATAGATCGATATGCTTTTCGTATAAAGTCTTCTTAACGGCTTGGCTTTGTGGTTTTGCTATTGGTCGTGTAGTTTGTTGTTGCCATGTGCGCTTTTGATATTGGCGGTTTAGGTAAAACTCTTCTTCTAAATCTTTATCTTTAAATACGGCAAATATACCTTGTCCCATTGCCACTGCATTGGTCTTTAGTACTTGTTCTATGTAAGAACGTATCTCTGCTTGAGCATAGTATTTCTGAAACGTATCACGTTGGGTAATAACCCCGTCTTTGTAACGTTTAAATTGACTGATTCTGGCATCGCCACAAACCATCACCGATACCATTAAAATACGGTTGGCATGTTGCCATGCTTTAATTAACGTTTGCTGACGTTCACTTTGATCTTCAATGACGTTTAGTACAAAACCAAGATTAACGATGTCACTGGCTGTGAGTTTCCCTTCTGGATTATGCACAGGGTCCCAGCTATTAATATCAAGCCCATGTGCTTCTAATTCACGCGCGTCATCACCCTTGCCACAGCCGTAATCAAATACGCTGTAATTGCCGTTTAAATAATCATGCTGGGCTAATTTCTGAAATGGAGCGGATAGTTTATCTCTGTTAATGGCTGTTCGATGACGCTGAATTACGACGGACGAATCAGCTGTTGCTGTGGGACTATCAGTACTAGAAGTATCGGTTAATTGCGCTAAAGGCTGTAATCGTCCTAATTCATCAAGCTGATATCCTTTACGTTTAATCAATCGTTGCCACTGATGCTTAAAGCCTATGGTCTTGGTGTTTTCATACAGCCCAATACCTTCACCTTCTGCGGTGACTGCTCGGTATGTGTCTATTTCTGGATGATGTTCTAAAACAAAGGTTTCTTTACGATGCAATATCGGTGGGTTTTCAGATTTACTGTAATTAGCGGTGCGATAGGTTAATTCAGTTAAGTCGATAGTCGTGCTTTGTACGAGTGGGGGATAAGCGTAATCATTAAAATCAGGATAGTGGAGCAGAGTAACTTTGAAATCACGCTTGTAAAGCTTGATTAGGTTCCAATCGACCGTGAGTTTGAGCGTTGATATTACCTGACGAATAAACTGCAGCAGTACGTCGGGCAGAACTTCATCTATTGCTGAGGCGTGTAAGTAAATTGCAGTAGGTAGCTTTTTACCTTGTTTAACAGACTTTATTAGCTCGCGGTATTGGATGAAGTTCATTATTAGAAGCCCTCTATAACAGTAAAACTGAAGAATAGGTAGATTTTATAATAATGCATTTTAGTTCGATTTAGCTAACTTTGTTGAGCCTCTGGTTATGTTGTTACTCTCTACGGTTGTATAACCAATTAGCTCCAAACCCCATTTGTGTGCCTGTTGCAGTTAAGCTTGTTAGTGTGCTGTGCAATGCTCGTTCAAAGCTGTTTGGGTTTTGCAGTTCATCGAAAGATAAGCGTAAATCTGTAGCGTGATCAACCATACTTTTTTGCCACTGTAATGATGAGAATACGAGTTTAGTTTGAGTCACTAAATGGAATTGTTGCTCGATCATCTTATCTATATAATAGTGATGTGGGATATGATTACTTTTTGATGAATTAGCACTACTCGTCACTGGAATAAGGTTCCAAAGTTGATCGTGTGCCACTAATGACCAAGGCATATAATGGTCTAATGCATAAACTGTTTTGTCAGTTGCACTAAATTTATCACCGGTATAAATGCAATATGTCGGCTTGTTAGATAATGCTATTTGCCAGCTTTTCTGTTGCTTTGATAGTGAGATCCGTTTTAGCGGTGGCTGGATCTTAGATGAGATGGCCGGTGTATTCGGATTACGCTTTTGTAAATACAGCACCAATGAAAAATCACACCAGTATTCGACGATAGCTAGATTGGAATAGATGTATTGCAACCAATCTGGATGTATAGATATGAACTTGTTATTTTTAATCGTTGAAATTTTGTAAAGCGGTTTTACGGAATCAAAATGTGTATCGGCTAATTGCGCAGTTAACGAGTTTTTAACGGCATCTTTTTGTCCGCGTAGTTCAGCAGAAAAAAAGGGACTAAGTAGTCGATAAGGCACATATGTTAGTAATTCAATTGCATTGATATCATTGAACTGTTGTTTGATCGCTTTACGTAATTCTTTATATGTATTTGGATTGGTAACAACAATTTTGTTTGGGTCAAAGACTAACTTATCAAGCACGGCGTTAGTTTGGTCTTGAATACCAAACGAGAGATGAAAAAACTGTTGTGGATACCAACACAAAGCTACCATTTCTTCAGCTAAATCATTAAAGGTAAAAGTAACCATCTCATTGTGATTAATAGCTAAGTTAGATTCTTTCAATTTATTCAGAATAGCTTTAAAGAATATCAGCTTATAAGAGTTAGTTGTACTTGCAAATAGCTGACTAAATGCAGCCACATTAATGTCATTCGCATGAGGTAGTGTAGCCATTATGAGTTCTTTTGTAGTATTACGTTAATCCAACATTCACTCTCACGCCCAGGTCTTAAATCCCCTGTTAGCCAGTTATCTTTCACTGTTAAGTTTGTATCTGCAATAAATGTGTTTAGCCGAGTTTCATTTGCATTGGTAAAATAACGACCACCGCGTTCGACATCATCATTACCGTATTTGAATGAGCAATAGAAAACGCCCTGTGGTTTTAGTTGTGAGGCTAAGTGAGTGAATACTGCGGGTAAGTCGGCACTAGGAACATGTAATAACGAAGCACAAGCCCAAATAGCGTCAAACTGTTTTTCGATTTGAAAATCTTGAAATAAACATTCGTGTACTGGTTGGCCAATCAAAGCCGCTGCGGACTCTGCTAATGCTTTACTAGCGTCCATTGCAGTCACACTAAAACCATTATTAATGAAGTGCTTACTATCACGACCTGAACCACAACCAGCATCTAGAATATGTGCATTCACAGGTAATAGCGGCAGGAACTTCTGATATAAACTGATCATATCAACGGCAATTGTGCTGCGTATAAACTCATCTGCATTGTTGTTGTAAAACGAGATTGAGTTGGTGTTATTGACCATGACAGCGTAAACCTTCATTGATTTTATAGCGGTAAGAGATGATAACACTTTATTTTATTGGCGTTGTTTAATTCATTTTATTGAATACCAAATGTACGCTTGCGGACATAAGTATTTCAGTACTTCTGTGAGAATATCCTTGGTTGAATCTCTATATGATGAAGTTAGTAGAATCGTTTTGTTTCAGAATGATATAAATGGGTAACTTCGATTGGTATTTTTGATAAAAAATGGTCTAAATATATCTTCTTAACCATTTATTTTATAAACGAAATAGCCAGCCATGAATAATATCGTATGCTCTAAAGTTAGCCGATTAATCAGTCATGCTTATTTCACATGGGGAAACACATGAACATCAAATCAATCACTAGCCTAAATCAAGGCGATCTATGTCCTAAATGTGGCTTAATTATTTGCATGCCACCGAATTTAATGGCGAATTGCTTGGGTTGTGGTTACCTGTTAACCGAAGACTAGTTATCCATCTATAATTACTAGTTATAACTATGTTCAATGTCGATTACATCAATACCATATCGACATTGTTCGTTCAGAATACGCGACCAATTACCCAGCCATAACTTAACAAAGAGCATCATTAATGCAAAAAGACATCCAAGCGCAGTTTCAGCAAAGCAGTAAAGAGCTGCTTGATATGGGATTACGGGGTAATACTTTACTCAGTTTTAATAAATCAGCGAAAACCTTAGACATTGTCGATGAAAAATCAACGCAAGTATTCGATTTATTAGTTGAGAAAAAGAAGGCAATGAACTTTTTGCCAATCCCTTCAGACTTGGATGACGAAGATGCAGACGACAGCACCGGCTTGACATTAAAAGCGCTGCAAACCCATTTAGAAGAAAGCAAAGGGGGCGATCGCCACCTTGATGCATCATTACAAACGCAGCTGACCACAAGACAGTTAGAGCAACAATTGATCCGTTTGAATGCCGATGCACTGACCTTTATTCAAGAACAAGGTGTTGACCTGCTTTACCTTGCCACTGGTTTTATCAAATGGCATGAAAGTGATGTTTCAGATAAACCGCGTTATGCGCCATTAGTCCTTATCCCTGTTGAAATGACGCGTAATGCTGCGGGTGAATCATTCAAAATCAACTTTACTGATGCAGAGCTCGGGCCAAACTTAACCTTAGCTGCCAAGCTAAAATCAGAGTTCGGCATCATACTACCTACATTTGAAGTGGATGAAGAATTTACTTTAGAAGGCTATTTTGAACAAGTCAGCCAAGCCATCAAAACAGAACCAAGATGGGCGCTGGAACCGAATAAGATCGCAATGGGCTTCTTTTCATTTGGTAAATTCCAGATGTACCAAGACCTGTCTGATGATGCGTGGCCAGAAGGTAAAAAGCCCCATCAACACAGCGTAATATCAAAGTTGTTCGGTGACGGTTTTGAAGTTGACCGTACCGAACTTGCTGGCGCTGATATGGATGTAAACACGGTTGAGAAGTTACATCTGGTGCTTGATTCTGATTCCAGTCAAACAGAAGCTGTGCTTGCAGCGAAAGCGGGCAGTAACTTAGTGATCCAAGGACCACCCGGCACGGGTAAATCGCAAACCATTACTAACATTATCTCGCAGGCGTTGGCAGATAATAAAAAAGTACTGTTCGTTGCCGAAAAAATGGCGGCGTTAGAGGTCGTAAAACGTCGATTAGATAACTGCCATCTTGGTGATGCGGTACTGGAATTACACAGTCATAAAGCCAATAAGAAATCAGTATTAGCCGCGTTAGAATCAAGCTTGTTACAAGATGAGCCATTAAGCCCATCACGTCACGAGGATATCCACAAACTCACCGAACTACGTGCCAAGTTGGATCAATACTGCGAAGCAGCCAACACCTCAATACTAGGCAGTGATAAATCTTATGTAACCGCACTGGGTGAGTCATTAAAGTTCGAACGTCTGACCTTGGGTATTGATGCGCAACCGCTGCCAATGGCGACGCAATGGAACGCACGCGAATACAATCAAGCGTTAGGCAAGATCCAAGAATTAGTCACCCATTTAGACGAACACCAAGCGCCAAACAATAATTGCTTTAGTACGACTAGCCTTGATGATTTTTCTCCGGTATTACAAAAACAAGTAAACAGCACTTTAATCAAAGCGATTGCAGAGACTGACAAGTTAATCGCTGAAACACTGCAAATTACCTCGATGCTTTCTCTAACGACACCCGAAGTATTAGCCGATTGTTATGCTGTTATCGCCCAGACAATTACGATGATTGAAAAGCCTGACTTCGGTGATATCGATTGCAGCAAAGCGTTATGGTTAAAACACGGTGATAAGCTTGTTGAACTTATTACCCAAGGCATCGAGCTAGATAAACAAAAGCAAATACTGGCAGAAACCTTCATTGATGCTGCGTTTGATTTTGATTGGTTATCTGTACGTTCAGGATTGGTTAACTACGGCAGTAAATGGTGGCGATTCTGCTCAGGTAATTACCGCAGTGCCAAAGCAAGTTTGGCTGGCATGATGAAACAGGGCTTACAAGGCAATGCGACTGATTGGTTGAGCCAAGTGGATGCCTTGCTGGCTTATAAAAGTGCTTGTCAGCGTTTTAATGAACAAAACACCTTATTGGTAACAAGTGTTGGGAGTGATTGGCAAGGTAGTCAAACGGACTGGCAGCATGTACAGACCGCAGCATTGTGGTTACAGCAGTGTTATTTATCAATACCAGCGAAACAACAAGAACAAGCACAAGATGGAAGTGATGTGTGGGAGTCGTATGTCACCCAGCCATTGCCTGCTGAGTTTGACCAAGCATTTGTTGTGCGGATAACCCAATTACAAACCGATATAACAGCGCTGTTGAATGAGTTAGCGACACAATTACACATTGAGTCACCGTTATTGATTACACGTTTGCAGTTAACCTTGATTGATCAAATGGTAGCTGATGATACACATGCGTGGACGATTGATTTAGATGACGTCTATGCACTGACTCGTTTTAATCGTTTGAAGGCAGAATGTCTGGGTCTTGAACTGGAAGATTGGGCATTAAGTGCTGCGGGTTGGCAGCATGAACCTATGTTACTGAAGCAGCAATTTGAGCTGAGCTATTACCGTGAATTGATTAACTATGCGTATAGCAATATTGACGAGATCCGTTATTTTGATCGCGTTGCCCATGAAAAGGTTATCGAAGAATATAAACTGGTTGATAGCCAGCTGTTCACATTTTCACAAGAAGCCTTAGTACGTCGTTTATTTGACAATCAACCGGATGCAACCGCGAAAGGTGAAGTAGAAATATTGCGCCGTGAGTTTAATAAAAAGCGTCGACAATTACCGTTACGTCGTTTGCTTATTCAAGCGGGCAGAGCAGTGCAGCAGATTAAACCTGTGTTTATGATGAGCCCTATGTCTGTTGCGACGTATTTACAACCTGGTGTTGTCGAGTTTGATCTAGTGGTGTTCGATGAAGCATCACAAGTGAAAGTCGCCGATGCTCTTGGTGCAATATTACGCGCCAAACAAGTGATTGTAGTGGGTGATACTAAACAGATGCCACCGACTGACTTCTTTGGTAAGCAACTAGAGATTGATGACGAGGAAGCTGAAAACAGTGTTACGGCAGATATGGAAAGTATCCTCGGCATGTTCTTATCCGCTGGTACACCAGAGCGTATGCTGAAATGGCATTACCGTAGTCGTCACGAGTCATTGATTGCCGTATCAAACCAAGAATTTTATAACAATCAGTTACTGATATTCCCATCGCCGGGTATTAATCCTATGGCGAAAGGTCTGTCGTTTAATCATGATCCGTCAAGTAGTTATGACAAAGGCAATTCGCGTACTAACTTAGTTGAAGCGCAGACTGTGGCAAAAGCGGTTATGTTGCACGCGCAAACTAAACCCAGTATGACCTTGGGTGTGGTTGCCTTTAGTATCGCGCAAAGTAATGCGATCTTGTTTGAAGTTGAACGCTTGCGTAAAGAACAACCTGAGCTAGAGCACTTCTTTGCTAATCGTGACGATGGCGAACATTTCTTTGTGAAAAACCTAGAGAATGTACAGGGTGATGAGCGTGATACTATTTTCATTAGTATTGGTTATGGGCGTACCGCAGAAGGGCGTTTAGGATTGAGCTTTGGGCCACTTAATCGTGATGGTGGTGAGCGTCGCTTAAACGTATTGATATCACGTGCACGTATGGCGATGGAAGTATTTGCTAACTTCACGGCGACAGATATGGGCACCAGTGATGCGTCACCGTTTGGCGTACGCGCGTTAAAACACTTCTTACAGTATGCAGAAACAGGCGTATTAGTGAAACAAGAAGAAACGGGTAAAGCCCCTGATTCACCGTTTGAAGAAGAAGTTATCTATGCGATCCAGCAATTGGGTTACAAAGTCGAACCGCAAGTCGGTTGTGCTGGTTTCTATATTGATATTGCAGTACGCGATCCGAATAATCCGGGCCGTTATATGCTGGCGGTGGAATGTGATGGCGCGACGTATCACAGCTCTCGCAGTGCCCGCGACCGTGATCGTATCCGTCAAAATGTATTAGAAGGGCTAGGGTGGCGCTTTCATCGTATTTGGAGCACTGATTGGTTCCGTAATGCGCACAAAGAAACACAGCGATTAGATGATTGTATTAAAGCATCAATTGCCTTTTATCAAGCATTAGACGCACAGCCTGCCGACTCGGCGATTGTGGTTAATCACAGTAATGTTGTTGAGAAAGCGGCGATTGAACGTGTTGCTGTTGAGCGTACCAATCATCAGGTGAATTATACTTGTTGTGCGTTAACGACGCTTAATTTAACGGTAAACCATACTATCCCTGAAGTATCGACGAGTGTATTGGCACAAGATATTGCGAGTATTGTTAATGTTGAGTCACCTATTCACATTAAGCAAGTGGGTCAGCGTTTACTTTCCGCTGTCGGTTCGACGCGTTCGGGGGCTAAAATCAATCGTTCTATCCTTGCTGCCACACAAATGCTGGTAGGTAGAGGAGAGGTTAGCTTAGACGGTGATTACCTATTATCGAGCACACATAGTAAGCAGACGGCAAGTAATTTGCTTACGTTTACCGTGCGTCACCGTGGCGAGTTACCCAATAGTGAGCGTAAGTTAGACCTGATCCATGATGATGAAATTAAAGCGGCAATCCGTACTGTTGTTGAAGGGGCTTATTCGATATTAGCGCAAGATACCATGGCATCAGCAATTGATTTACTTGGCTTTGGCAACTTAAGTGCGCAAATGAAACAACGCTTAACCCAGCTGGTTGATGAAATGGTGCAAGACAATGTGCTTAGTTCACGTGGTGATGTATTGAGTCTGGAAGCATAGGTGATTCATGATTAACAGCTAGTATGAATGACTAATCTGTCATCATTAGGTTAACCGTAATAAAACAGCTTCACATCGAGGCTGTTTTTATAACTAGAGTACTATTTTATCTTCTTGCCTTTATCTATTCATACAATTCTAAGCCTATCGTATGAATAGGCTAATAAGCCTAACAATAACCACTATAATGACAGCTGGTATTTAAAACATGAAGGTCATCACTAAGCATATACTCTTGTGTGATAGTTCAGTTGCGATTACTCCCTTGTGAGCGACATTAAAGTTAATAGTTGATGAGTTCGTACCTGTTGAATTTAACTATTCATTAATGCATTTAAGATTCTGATTAGGATATTTTTAGTGACAAGTCTATTTGATTCATTTAACGCCCCTGAAGATGCAGAAGCAAACCAAGTGCGTGAGCAACTAAAAGCACTTTTAACTCAACACGGCGACCCTGAGTTTATCGCCAGAGAGTCAGCATCCATCACATTAGCAACAGTGAGGGAAGGCTTGTCTCCCTGCATTCTTGTCATCAATGGTTATCTTTCCGAAGAGGGTGAAGAGGTATCTGATTGGCTAAGTGTGGTTGATGAACTGTTTCCTCAAAACAAAGTTGTCCATGTACGTTGGAACGCGGGTGATATTATTGATATAGCGTGTAATGGCGATACAGTTAATGAAGATAGTCTTAATCAAGATATGACTACCGCTGATGTAAACGATGATAAAGCGGCTGATAAATGGTTAGCAGCCGCCAAGGTCGCAAGCGATATGAGCCCTGCGGGTATTGCTGCTTTGATTGGTGGCTTAGTCGCAGATAAGCTTGTCGGGCATTGGCATAAATCGTTTAATGAAACATTACATGCTGGGCGTGATTTAGCCAAAGCAATTGAAGATGACGAACGTTTACATGGTGCTATCTTAATGGGTTATTCATTAGGTGCCAAGGTTGCTTGCCAGGCGTTGAAAAACCTAGATGCCAATAAAGTATCTGTGTGTTACTTGTTGGCGGGTGCAGTGTCTGCAGAATCGGCACAGTGGCTGCCTATATTACGTAAACACACTGCACTGCGTATTATTAATTGCTACAGCGATAATGATGACGTATTGAAAAGTGCTAATGGGGCTGGGACCATATTTGCTCATACCCCAGTCGGGCTTACCGAAATAGAACACCATGATACTCAGCAAGTCATCAATCTGGATGTATCCGCGTTTTCATCTGGGCATATGCACTTTAAAAATGAAAGAATGGGAAAAATATTGGCAAATACTGTTGGTAGATAGCAGTGACAGATATTGTTGGTAGATACTGTCGGTAGATAGTATTGGCTCCATTAACGTTTAACAATTCATAACGCATATTTAAAACTACCATGCCCCCATCCTATACCGTAAAGTAAAATATCAAACCACAAAACTACACTACTAAATAGCGAGAACCCATGGACGGCATTCACGGAAAAACCATTATAGTTACAGGCGCGTCAGAAGGTATTGGCCGCGCACTGGCAATCAAACTCTCTCAAGCGGGCGCTAAATTAATGTTAGCCGCGCGTAATCAAGATCGCTTGCAAGCGTTAGCTGATGAATTAACTGGAGAGGTAAGTATCTACCCGTGTGATGTCAGTGATCAGCAACAGTGTAAAGCTTTGGTCGCGGCCACGTTGGAGCGCTATCAATGTCTAGATATTGTGGTGAACAATGCCGGGATAACCATGTGGGGCCGATTCGATGAGATGCAAGATTTAGCCATATTCGAGCGTATGCTGCAAGTGAACTATCTTGGCGCTGTTTATCTTTCCCATGCCGCGTTACCCGCCCTAAAAGCAAGTAAAGGCAGTATCGCGACAGTTGCGTCGTTAGCAGGATTAACCGGAGTACCTTACCGTACTGGTTATTCGGCATCAAAACACGCTGTCGTAGGATTCTTTGATTCATTACGCATTGAGTTAAAAGATGATGGCGTTGATGTGACGGTTATTTGTCCCGATTTTGTGGTCACCGAAACGCACAAACGCGCAATTGGTACTGATGGTAAGGCCTTGGGTGAAACGCCAATGAATGAAAGTAAATTAATGACAGCAGAACAGTGCGCGGCATTATGCCTTGATGCTATTAGTGGTCGGCAACGGTTACTTATCACCTCGTTACGGGGGCGGTTAGGGCGCTGGCTTAAATTATTAGTGCCCGGTTTAATAGATCGTATTGCCGATCGCGCGATACGCAATCGACATTAAGTATTATGGTGTATTTTCCGCTAATGCCTTCCGATAACGACTCGGTGAGCAGCCAAAGTATTTTCTGAAACGGTGGGTAAAGTTGTACGGATCTTTATAACCCAAGCGCTGAGCTATCATCGAAATTGTCCACTCCCGATATTGCAGTAAATCAGCCGCTTTCTCCATACGTAAATAGATCAGCCGAGTTCTGGGTGACATGCTGTATAGATTTTTGCTGATCCGATTCAGCTGTTCCTCACTAATAAAGCAGCGTGCAGCCATCTCTTTCACTGTCCACGGTAAATGCAGCTGACTTTCAACTTCATTAAATACGCTATGCACACGAGACGCAGAGCGGGTCAATTTAGATTCCACACCCGTCAATATCAGGTTTAATTCGCTGACCAACAAACGTCGAAAAGTAGTGCGGCCATTAATTTCGCAATGGATCAAATTCAGCAACGACCATATTTGTTCACATTGAGTATAAGGTAAGATTGTTTGCCCCAACGCCGCGAAATGCTGCCACTTAGCGGTAGGTTGAGGTAATAGCCATACCATCTTCCAATAGTTATCGACCCTGTTCAGCTCAAACCGAAAGGGGGTATGCGCAGGTATCACCAGCAAGGTATAAGGTTCGATTAATTCCACCCGATCTGCCGTGGTTAAAATACCGCTGCCTGCTAAGGTGAAAACCAAGGTGTGAACCGCAACGCCATACCGCTCGACATGATAACCGTCGGCCAGCTCTGCCATACCCGCCATAAAAATGTCTTCCTGACTCAACTCGGGAATGTCAGAGGTAGTCAGAAAACGCTCTTTACAGGCATCGGCTAAATAGACCTCGTCATGCCACTGTGATTTAGGTTGCATGGTGCTAATGACGGATTCGCACAGGTTTTGTCTATTTTCGCACATTTTCTTTTCAATCCTTTTTCCCTATAGTGGCCTTTCAAAATAAGGAAGACCAATGACTGTTAAAAACTACACCAATTTAAGTGCTAATGCCATACCTGACGGCATGCTATCTAAGATGTTTAAGCTGGGATTCCCGGTTGCTATCCAAAGTGCATTGGTGGCAATACTCGCGTTAGCCGATGTATTAATGGTCAGTGATTTTGGTATCGAATCTACCGCGGCAGTGGGAACCGCCTCAAAATGGCATTTTGTCGCCATTATGATCATGGCTGGTATGGCATCCGCCAATGGGGTATTAGTCGCGCAATACTGGGGTAAACAGGATCGCTGTGCGGCAAAAACAATCACGCTGTTGGCAATGCAGTGCGGTGTTAAAATATTAGTACCAGTCACCTTAATTATTACGCTGTTTTCCGGCTACATCATGTTACTGCAAACCTCGGATGCTAAGGTGATTGAGTTAGGGTCAACCTACCTCTGGTATAGTTTTCCAGTACTGCTACTCACGCATTTGGTCATGATATGTGAATCGGCGCTGCGTTCTTCAGGTGATACTGTTACGCCGTTATATCTGAGTGGACTCACCATCATAGTCAACATTGGCTTGAACTTCTGGTTGATCAACGGCGGCTTTGGCATACCGGCCATGGGCGTAGCTGGAGCGGCTTTAGCGACAACTATTTCCCGCTTGCTGCAGGTGGTGCTTATGTTCGGATTTTTATATTGGCGTAAACATTGGTTGCTCAGTGCGACTACCCAGGCAGATCCAAGCCGATTATGGGCGGCATACAAATACATTGCGATCCCGTCTACTGCCAGCGCGGTGTTATGGGCAATCGGTATGCTGAGCTATCAGATGATCTTCGGCCATATGGGCACCACCGAATTGGCCGTATTTAGCCTGCTCGGACCCTTTGAATCCTTGTGCTATTCGGTGTTTTTCGGTATATCAGTGGCGTGTTCGGTGCTGTTAGGGCAAGCATTAGGCCGCGATGAATTTACCGAAGCCTTTACGATGTCGAAATTCTTCATTAAAACGGTGTTAGGATTCGGCTTGGCTATCGGGTTATTACTGTTACTGGGTAAAGATATGATCTTGTCCTGGCTAAACCTCAGTAGTGACGAATTATATCCGCTTGCTTCTCCCGCGCTGATGGTACTTTGCTGCGCGATATGGCTGCGCATGCTTAACATGATTATTATCAACGGTATTTTACGTGCTGGTGGCGACAATCACTTTTGTTTACGTATGGATCTCATTGCTATGTGGATAATTGGCGTACCGTTGACCGCATTTGCTGCTTTGGTATTAGATTGGGATTTTAACCACGTATACATGTTGCTGTTGGTTGAAGAAATAGTAAAACTGTCGTTGTGTTTCCACCGCTACTTAAGTGGTCGTTGGTTAAATAACCTCACCATAGCAGCGCATTAGCGAGACATCATCGACATGAATGCCTTGTTAGCTGAAACAATTAGACTTTGTTGTGAGGGAAGGATAATGTGTTGCACTGGTATATTCGCAACAGGTTGTCATCAATGGAGTCGGTAATGAGTGATGTGAGTCTAGATAAAGTCGGTTTAATCGTTGAAGGTGGTGGGTTAAGAGCCATGTTTGGCGCGGGTGTTTTAGATCATTTTCTCACCTGTGCTATTCACTTCCCTTATGTGTCAGGGGTTTCTGCTGGCGCGCTTTATTCGGCATCGTATGTGTCGAAACAGCATAAACGTAATCTGAATATTCAGCTTAAATACCATGATGATCCCCGCTATATGGGCATGAAGCACCTGCTTAAAACCGGCAGCTATGTTAACACGCCCTTTACTTTTCATGCGATGGCCAAGCAACTGGTGCCGTATGACTTTGATATGTTATTCAATATGAAAGAAGTATTCGAAATAGGGGCGTTTAATTGTAAAACCGGCAACACTGATTACTTTTCTTCTCAGCAATTAACCACCCAAGATCAGGTTTTAGACAGCCTTATTGCGACCTCAAGTTTACCGTTTATTTCTAAACCCATGATGATTAATAATATGCCTTATCTTGATGGTGGCATTATGGACCCCATTCCCGCAGAACATGCTTTTGAGTCGGGGTGCGACCGCTTGGTTATTATTTTAAGCCAGCATGAAAGTTACCGAAAATCAGCCATGAAAATGGATTTGGCTTGTCGTATAGCTTGTTATAAATACCCGAAGTTATATCAAGCGCTGCATGCACGGCATGATAATTATAATAACGCCTTGGATAAGATCGCGGAGTGGGAACGACAAGGTAAAGTGTTTGTTATTCGCCCGCAAGCACCGTCTGATATTGCGCGACTAGAGAAAGACAAGCATAAGGTGAAGTTGCGTTATGAAGAAGGCGTGACTGAAGCGCAAGCTTGTTGGGGAGCACTGCAACAATGGCTAGCGACTCCCGCAGTGACGACTAACAGCCGCCAAGCTATTTAAACAGTTATCGAACAAGCTATCTAACAAGGCATCTAACAAGAAATTTAAATTTAGTCTTGCTCTAATCCGGGAAAGTGGCTTAAGGCAAGATCGGCAATACGCTGCAATTCTGCTGGACTAATACCATTTGTTGCCTGGATCGTCATGCCTTGAATAATAGTCGCTAAGTAATGAGCAAGTGACTCTGCGCTGTATTTAGTGCTTAAATCTCCCTGTTGTTGCGCTGCTTCTAAGCGCATTTTAAGGGCGTTTTGGTGATTGCAGCGACGTTCAATCAATGCTTGTTTGACTGATTCACTGGCATCGCTGCCCGTTAGCGCACTTTGAATTATCATGCAGCCTTGCGGGTTGCTGCGATCTGATAAACTTTTTGCCGCGCCATTTAGCATCGCTGTAATAACCGCTTTACCCGTCGCTTCTTCTAATGCTGGAGTGAAATAGCCACAGGGTCTTTGTTCATATAAATCAACGACCTTAAGGAATAACTCTTCTTTATTGCCAAATGTTGAATACAGGCTTGGTTTATTGATCCCCATAGCTTGGGTTAAATCAGTAAGCGACGTGCCTTCATATCCTTTCGCCCAAAATACCGCTAATGCCTTTGTTAAGACGTCATCAATATCGAAGCCTTTAGGGCGGCCAACGCAATTTGTATGACTTGTTTTAGACATATTTTTTAGCCCTCCTATTACCTTTATGTATACCTTCATTTATGCGCATAGGATAGACAGTGTGTCGTCTTCTGTCCAGTGACTTTACAGATGATAACTATTGACTCTAGTTGAAAATTATATACCATACCGAGCGGTACATAATAATTTGTACTGATCGGTATGTAACGTTTTGTACCTTTCGGTATTAAATATAGCTCAATACGGTGCAATAAGCGCGGTATCAACTGACACTAATTATCTTGATTTGCTGATTACAAAACATTGTAACGAAGGGACACCATCACATGAGAACAAGCACTATATTCCGCACATTTATACTTACCAGCTTCACCGCGCTGGTATTAACCGCATGTGATAGTGAAACATCACCACAATCCCAAACTCAAAGTCGACCTGCACCCAAAGTCAGTGTGGCTAAGGTGATAAACGAACCTGTTACCGAATGGGACGAATTTACTGGCCGTTTAGAAGCGCCAGAACAAGTTACCTTGATCCCGCGGGTATCTGGTTACATCAATTCAGTGAATTTTGATGAAGGCAGTATCGTCAAAAAGGGCGCGGTTTTATTTCAAATCGACCCCAATGTGTTTACTGCTGAAGTACAGCGCTTAAAAGCGAAATTAAGCAGTGCCAAAATCGCTGAGCAGTTGGCTAAAAATGATTATCAGCGCGCGTTTAAACTGTATAACAAAAAAGCCGTATCAGAAGAGTTAATCGATACCCGTCAAGCCAATATGCATCAAACCACGGCAGAAGTGGCTTCGGTTAAAGCGGCGTTAATGAGTGCCGAGCTCGATCTGGCTTATACCCAAGTTAAAGCGCCTATTGCTGGGCGTGTTTCTTATGCCAATGTCACTATGGGTAACTATGTGACCGCGGGGAAAACAGAATTAACCAGTTTAGTGTCTACGGCGCATATGTACGCTTATTTCGATGTGGATGAGCAAACGTACCTTAGATATGCGCAATTAACGGCGCAGCATAAACGTAATGATCAACGTTCAGACCATAACCCGGTGTTTATGGCACTCGCCAATGAAAACAACTTTACCCATACTGGGGTGATTGATTTTGTTGATAATGCGATCAACCACACCACGGGTACGATCCGAGTCAGAGCGCGTTTTGCTAATCACGATAATGACTTGTTACCGGGCTTATTCACCCGCTTACGGATTGCCGGTAGTGCGACTTACGATGGTATTTTGGTTGATGATAAAGCCATTGGCACCGACTTAAACAACAAGTTTGTGTTAGTTGTCGATGCAGATAATAAATTGCAATATCGTGGCGTTGATTTGGGTGAAAAAGTCCAAGGCCTGCGCATCGTTAAACAAGGTTTATTTGCCGACGATAAGATAGTGGTGAATGGATTGCAAAAAGTACGTCCTAATATGGTCGTTACACCGAATATGGTGGATATGGCAACGCTAGATAATTTAGCGGCATTGCGCCACGAGCAAGCGGTATTAGAACAAGCGCGCGAATTAGTCATAACCCAAGTAACGAAATAAGTTGTTTGCGTTTTTCTAGTCAGTCCAACAGACAAGGTTGTTAACTATGTTTTCTCAGTTTTTTATTAAAAGACCCATTTTTGCAGCGGTGATCTCATTGCTGTTCTTTATCTCGGGGGCGATATCAGTGGGGTTAATGCCGATCACTGAATATCCCGAAGTCGTGCCGCCAACGGTTGTCGTATCAACAAGTTATCCGGGTGCGAATCCGAAAGTGATTGCTGAAACGGTGGCGTCACCTTTAGAACAAGCGATTAACGGTGTGGAAAACATGCTGTATATGTCTTCACAAGCGACCTCTGATGGCCAGTTAAAATTAACCATCACATTCGAGATCGGCACTGATGTTGATAAAGCGCAAAGCCAAGTGCAGAGCCGTGTTGATCGCGCCGTGCCGCGACTACCTGAAGATGTACAACGTTTAGGTGTTGTCACCGAAAAATCATCACCCGATTTAACCATGGTGGTGCATTTAACGGCGCCTGATAATCGTTATGACATGTTGTATTTATCTAACTATGCGGCGTTAAATGTACAAGATGAATTAGCCCGTATCGAAGGTGTTGGCGCAGTCAATTTGTTTGGTGCTGGTGAATACAGTTTACGTATTTGGCTCGATCCAAACAAAGTGGCGTCTTTGGGACTCGCGCCTGCGGATATTATTAAAGCGGTACGTGAACAGAATAAACAAGCGGCAGCGGGCAGCTTAGGTGCGCAGCCAAGTGGCGCAGATTTCCAATTACTGATCAATGTCAAAGGACGTTTAACTACTCAGCAAGAATTTGAAGATATTATCATTGCTGTTGGCGAGCAGGGCGAGATCACCCACTTAAAAGATGTGGCACGGGTTGAACTCGGTGCACAAACTTATGCCTTGCGTTCATTACTCGATAATAAAGAAGCCGTGGCGATGGGGGTATTTCAAGCATCCGGTTCTAATGCCATCCAAATATCTGATGATGTACGCTCAACCATGGCGCGTTTAGCGTTGAATTTCCCTGATGGGTTAGAATATTCAATTGTTTATGATCCGACGGTATTTGTGCGTGGTTCGATTGAAGCGGTAGTGAAAACCTTGTTTGAAGCAATATTGCTGGTGGTATTAGTGGTGGTGTTGTTTTTACAAACCTGGCGCGCCTCTATTATTCCCTTGGTTGCCGTACCTGTATCATTAGTCGGTACCTTTGCATTCATGTATATCATGGGCTTTTCATTAAACGCCTTGTCGTTATTTGGCTTGGTGTTAGCCATAGGTATCGTCGTCGATGACGCTATTGTGGTGGTCGAAAACGTTGAACGTAATATTGAAGACGGTCTTGATCCTGTCGCAGCCACTCAAAAAGCCATGCGCGAAGTGACCGGGCCGATTGTGGCAACAACATTAGTACTTGCGGCGGTATTTATTCCGACAGCATTTATGAGTGGTTTGACCGGGCAGTTCTATAAGCAGTTTGCCTTAACTATCACTATCTCGACCTTTATCTCGGCAATTAACTCACTGACATTAAGCCCAGCGTTATCGGCGTTATTGTTAAAAGGCCGAGATGAGCCGAAAGACAGATTAACCCGTGGTATGGATAAGTTATTCGGTGGTTGGTTGTTTACGCCCTTTAACCGTTTGTTTAATCGTGCCTCGATGCGCTATACCTGGCTGGTACGTAAAGTCATTCGTTTTGGTGGCATCATTGGTATTTTGTATTTCGGTTTAGTGGTATTAACGGGTGTACAGTTTTCACAAACGCCGACCGGTTATGTACCCGGACAAGACAAGCAATATTTGGTGGCGTTTGCGCAATTACCCGATGCGTCATCGCTAGATCGCACAGATGCGGTGATCCGTAGAATGTCCGATATTGCCCTCGATCATCCTGGGGTATTACATTCCGTGGCGTTTCCAGGATTAAGCATTAACGGTTTTACTAACAGTCCTAACTCGGGTGTGGTTTTTGTGACGCTGGATGAGTTTGAAAATAGAACCACGGCTGATTTGAGTGCGAATGCCATTGCCCAGCAACTGAATCAAAAATTTGCCGGAATCGAAGATGCCTTCATTGCCATTTTTCCACCACCACCGGTACAAGGACTTGGCACTATTGGCGGTTTCCGTTTGCAAATTCAGGACAAAGCCAATTTAGGTTATGAAGCCTTATATAAAGCCACGCAAGCCGTGCAATATAAAGCCTGGGCCACGCCTGAGCTAACGGGGGTATTTTCAAGTTATCAGGTTAATGTACCGCAACTTGATTTAGATATTGATCGTACTAAAGCCAAACAGCAGGGCGTTTCATTAGATCAGATCTTTCAAACCTTGCAAACCTACATGGGCTCGACGTATGTGAATGACTTTAACTTGTTTGGGCGCACTTATCAGGTGACCATGCAAGCAGATGAAGCGTTCCGCCAAACACCAGAGCAGGTTAGTCAGCTTAAAGTACCTAATCAACACGGCGATATGGTGCCGCTGGGTTCATTTATTAATATTACCCAGTCATCTGGTCCCGATCGAGTGATGCGCTATAACGGCTACACGACCGCCGAGATTAATGGTGGTCCGGCAGCGGGTGTCAGTAGTGGTCAAGCACAAGCGGCGATTGAAAAGATCCTTGATGAGACGTTACCGATTGGCATGAGCTACGAGTGGACTGAAATCACCTATCAGCAGATCCTCGCTGGTGATACCGGTATGTTGGTGTTCCCTTTGATTATCTTGTTAGTATTCTTGGTGTTAGCGGCGCAATATGAGAGCTTGAGTTTACCACTGGCGATCATCTTGATTATTCCGATGACCATACTGTCAGCGATCAGCGGGGTACTCATGTACGGCGGTGATAACAATATCTTCACGCAAATCGGCTTAATTGTATTGGTTGGTCTGGCCACTAAAAATGCCATCTTGATTGTCGAATTTGCTAAAGAAAAGCAGGATTCAGGCATGAATACCATGGATGCTATTTTAGAAGCGGCAAGGTTACGTTTACGTCCTATCTTGATGACATCGTTTGCCTTTATTATGGGGGTTGTACCTATGGTCTTGTCCACGGGCGCGGGCTCAGAGATGCGTCAAGCGATGGGTGTGGCAGTGTTCTCGGGTATGATCGGGGTCACTATCTTTGGTTTAATTCTAACGCCGCTATTCTATTATGCTTTAGCCAAACGTGGTGAAAAGAATAGTCTTGCTAATGCTAATGCTAATGCTAATGCTAATGCTAATGTGGAGAGTTAGAAGTTAGAAGTTAGAAGTTAGAAGTTAGAAGTTAAGAACTAAGCTCGGATTAGAGCTTAGCTTTAAATCAGTTAAATCAAAAGGCGATATCGTTGCTATATCGCCTTTTGGCTTAATCAGTATTAGAAAGCAAACCTTACCCCAATACCAGCAATTGAAGTGTCAATGTCGGTATCAAACATCAAGTACTCAGCATAAATATCAATAGTATCTAATATATCAACACTGGCCCCGATACCGCCGAAGAACTCTTCGCCATCAGCATCTTCTTTCGACCCATTGACTTCAATGTCAATCGAAGTCAATGCTACGCCCGCTTTGGCATAAATTTCAAAGAATGGCCCTATTGGCAGGTAACCAACAGCGGCGAGTGTGAAAGCTGAGGCATCGATATCATAATTGCTGCTCAGTACAGAGCCGCTATAGCCACCTAGGTCGTAATAACCTAATTCAGCAGAAACCATAAAAATATTCGAATCGATGAGGTTGTAACCGGCAAATACTGCCGGTACCACATCATCGTCATCGAAACTGCCTTGCTCGGCATTGGCTTGATAGGCGCCGGCACCAATATAAAAACCTTCGGCATAAGCTTGTGAAGGGGCTGTTATCGCCAAGACTGAAATGATGCTCGCTATAAATCGAGAATATTTATTCATGTTAGTATCTTCCTCATACATTGAAAATTAGTTTATTCCGTTAACAATGTCATTGAGTATAGTGTAAAACATTAAATGTGAGTCGTTAGGGTCTAAGCCTTTATTTTATAATGTGATCAGAGATAAATTATCGGGTCTCTACAGCAATGATATCAAGGCTGATGAACTGTTTCTGCCATTGCGAGGGGTCAATATCATCAAGTTTGAAAATGCGGCTATCACGCTGCTGAGTCTTGCGTAAATAGGTTTCTGGTAATCTATTTTGCGCCTGCCATACATTAAATTCGCGAGTTGTTATCTTGCTGCCATTATCGTCAAATAACGTTGCGGCAATCGTCACCTTGAGTACAGTTAATGGCGAGGTATTGTCAATACTGAAATCCAGTCCTAACTCTTCATCATCCCAGTGAGCAGATTTGAATGTAACCCGCACGCCTTGCGATACCGTGGTGGTCATTAATGCTGAGTTAGCCATTACTGCGGGTGTTAATTGCACTGTTAATGGTGCCGTTTCTACTTGATTATCCGACTCTGTCAAGAGTACATATTGCCAAGTGAAATCGTCATTCAGTACCACTTCAGTGCCGTCTTCAAGCATGGCTCGGGTGACTTCCGCGGCGGCGCAGTTGCCTGAAAAAACTAAGCTGAAGGCAATAATGTAGGCTTTGTTAAACATGGTAATACTTCCGATGGTCGATGGTGAACGTTCTAGTGGTTAATGTTGTAATGGTTAACTTGGTATAATAGCGCAGATAAGAATTGGCTAGTTTAGCAAGGCGCTATTATGCATGCTACTAGCTGGATTGTCTTAATTTGCTCTAGCTCACAGTTAAACTAATAAACATACTTATTTATGATTATATAGAGGAGCGTGTAAGCGGAGGTTTATTTTTCAATCTAGTATCAAGTAGTTGGTCAGTGGTTGATTTTATCAAAATATAACGATTTTTTGGTCATTAATACCAATAGTGAGTATCAATAATTTCGATTGGCATGGCATAGTTATTGCTTTGTTTTATAGCTTGTGGTGGTTTATTGACATGCTCGACGTGAATTTTAGCAATATGTTATATTTTCTATTTTTGTCGTAGACGACATAGTGTTGTTATCGTGTCAGCGTTAGTATCCGCACCCTAGAATTTATATTCATAGATGATGGTACCCACTTGTGGTTATTTATGATTATTTATAACTGATAATGGTCAATTATGACCCGTTATGGATAGTTATAATTCATGTGTGATGTTAGTGTGTTTTGAATGAAAATTCAGTGGTTGTATTCTTCACTGCCTCGTTACATCGAAGTAACGCAGTGAAAGTGTCATTTTATTATTGAGGTGTGTTAAGCAAATGAGCGATATTATAGGAACTGGTTCAAATACCAGTAAAGTTAACGATAAGGATGTTGAAGAGCTTAGCAAACATAGTCGGTTTTTACGTAAAATCGCCTGGTTAGTTGAGATCATCGTAGTATTTATCGGTCTTTGTATTTCGATATCATTAATGACAAGTGGTAATGATTTAACCAGTGCATTCACATTGGCAGCGCCTTTTGTGATGATCTCGCTGGTGGAATTAACCAAGATCCCGTTTGTGATCGGACTTTGGCATTCGCGTAAATCATTTCTTATGTATTTGTTGATCATTAGTTTCTTGTGTCTTATCACGTTTGAAACTTTACTCAATGGTTTTGAACGCGCATTTTCATCGATTAATCGTCAAATTAATCTCAGTGAAATTGAGATCAGCAAAATTGAAAATCAGATCAAAATCAATGAAGATAATATTGCCATTGCACTGCAAGACTATAATATTAAAACCCAACAAATTGACAGCGATACGACAACAGTTAATACAAACTATCAATCGCAATATGCTAATGAAGTTAGACGTAATAAGCGCTTATCAAAAGATATCCCGCAGTTAAGTCGCGCTCTAACAGCAAAGAAAGAGCAGTTAATTCAGCTTAAAATTGAAAAGTCAGAGCTGTTGCAAGAGCTGTCACTGAAGAAAGAACAACGCTTCAAATCATCGATGGAACGTACTCAAGGTAACGCAGATTTAGTACAAGCTGAACGTACCCGTTTATTAGCCCAGCTTGATAAACTTAATGCCGACAAGATTGTTGCGTTAGATGACTCGAATTTCTTTACTTCACCAGCAGTGAAAAAAGACTACGATGAAAAAATACGTCATGTTGAAACTCAGCTTAATAACATTAATAACAACACCATTATTGCTAAAGATAACAGCCCTGATTTAGAGTCTGTTCAATTCCTCGATGATTATTATACTGATTTACTCGGATTGAAAGATGACATGATCCAGCAGAAAAACGAAGAAGTGCAGCAACTTAGACGTAGCTATAAAAATGCAGTGAGTGCGAGTAATAGTAATTTAGCGGTTAAGCAAAGAAAACTAGCTCAGAATAAAACCACCGCGTTACGTAACTTAGAAATTAAGCGTGATCAAGCTGATGTTCAATTCTTAAGTGAGAAAGACTACATCAGAGAGATCAAGCAAAATAATATGACGTTACGTTATGATATTCGCGTGATCGAAATAGAAGCGAATACGATGGCCTTATCTAATCAGGTTTATCGCATGGCGTCTTATATTGATAATGTCGACCACTACAAAGAAGTTAAAACAGAAACCTTAACACTGGTTGGTTTGGTGTGGTTTGGTTCATTAGCCTTAATTGGTTCTATTACCGGTATTGCACTGACCTTGTCAGGTTTACACCTTAATAGCCTTGCTAAAAAACGTGAGCAAAAAGCGCGCGTCTATTTAACTGACGAAAGTTAACAGACCAAAGCTAACGCTGACGTTATTAATCTAAAAACCTGCCTTCGTGCAGGTTTTTTTATAACGTATTTTTATGATGTATTAATCAATGACCAATAGTCAGTAAAACGATAGACCAAGTCGCGATAGAATACAGCCGAATAACCATGTAAATCATAGGATAATGTTGTTTTTGTTATGGTTGTTTTGATTTGATTACCCATATAGAGGTTTATTTCACTTAATTTAGTAAATAACCGTAAATTCTCAACGATTTCCCTTATTTTATTCCATAATATTATTATGAGTTGAGGATATAAAAGGGAGTTTATATGAATCCAGCTATGCAATATAATGACGATATGATCCGGATAACAGTATTGTCGTTTATGGACCAAGAACCGCTTCTAGTTGATCTTGAGAATAATGACGACATTATGTTTCACACTATTAGTGTCGATGAGTGTGTAGAAGGCAGAACTGAACATGACGTTGAGCAAGAAAGTGATCTATCGTCACTTAATTTAGTGCAATCGGATTTGGTGGTCGTGGTGTATCAACAAGCGCACGTTGACTCTGTTGGTTATCGTTCGAGAAAGCAGATTATTGATGATAATTATATCGCCACTATTTGGCTTAATTTGGACGAGCTTAATAACTACCATCGTCTGGCGGCATTTCGTTTCATTAATCATATGGCAACGATGTTGAATCAAAATAACGTGCTGAAATTTAATATCAGTGACATCTCGTCATTAATATCAAATTCGAAGTCGTTACGATTTTTGGAAGCTGATTGTGAAGACTTAGCGATCGTCATTGCAGCAAACGACAGTAGCATGGGCGCGGATACCGTCAAGAGTATTATTCCTGATGCGGCGATAACGGATTCAGCAGCGATGATTATCGTTACCAAAGAGCCCATTTCAATTCGTAAAATCAATGCTGGATTTGATGTGATAAATCAGGTCTGTGAGCACAAGATACCTTGCTATTACGGTGTGCATATTTCACCTAAATATCGGGCTAAGCACACCTACTTGTATCTTGTTGGTGAGCGTTAACCCGCGAGATACTGCTGCAACTCGACACCAGGAATGGAGCTGGCGGTGGCAACTGCTATCGCCGCCCACTCCGAACCTGTTGTCATTGCTTGTGCTATATCCTGATTAGCCAGTAACCCATGCATTAATCCCGACGCGAACGCATCGCCAGCCCCTGTTGTATCAACGACACTTGCAGCCACTGCCGTAACTGCAATAGCCTTGTGTTGACTATAGGCAACCGCACCATGTTCACCATCGGTAATAATAAAATAACGTAACTGCTCACCACTAATCTGTTGGCCATATTTCCAGATGGCTTGATGAGCGTTCGTGTCTACCCCATGATTGTGCATATCCGATTTGGACGAAATCAACACATGGCAAGGACGGGAGCGATTATCTTTGGCTAATTGCGCGACCACTAAAGTAGAACCAAGTGCGATTTGCGCCCATTGTTCACTGCCGACGGCGGAAGAATTAATGTATAGCGCCTGCCATTGCTTGAAGTCGGGCGCTGGACCTAAGGTAAAAACCGGGCGCTGTGGCCGAATAATAGTGCGTTCACCATCGGGTGTCATTACTAATAATAATTCTGGTGTATCGAGATCATTTCGTTGGAGCAAACTACAGTCTAGCCCTTGAATACTGGCTTCTGCTAATAACCAGTCGGCGGTCTTATCATTACCCACTTGACTCACTAACGCCACTCTGTGACCTGCATAAATCAACCCTAACCCGGTATTGGCACCGCCACCACCTAAGCGTCGGCCATTATCAGCATAATAATGGCGGCCACCGGTTGCTAACTGTCTATCTAGTTGTAACACCCGATCGCAATTTAGATTCGCAAGTAAGAGGATATTTGACATCGTTGTTGGCCTTAAAAGTAGGTAGATGATAATTATCTCTTAATTGCCTAGGAAAGGAAATAACGGCACGCTGACAAGCGATTAAATTGAGCGATATGGCACACTTTTGCGGTAATTTAAACCCAAGGTTAGGCTATGTCTCACCACACCGTATCACCTCAATACGGATCGCCATGGGTACTGATTGATAACCACGATATGTGAGAGTGTAATATATGTAAGTCCGTAGATCACAAATGTGCATACTAAAGGTGATTTAATAAATGTTAATTTAAAGTGACGGTGATACACTCATTATTCATGCTTTAGCATTAGTTTATTTGATTTTGACAGGGCCGTTAAATGACAATGAAAAGGACTTTTATGTTTACCTCGATTCGAGCCAAGTTAAATTTGCTGATGGGCATTTTTATATTCTGTTTGTTGTTTTCTATTTATGAAGGCTCCCGCCTTATTGATTCTGGTAAAACTGCAGTTGATCAGCAAGCAAATATTTACCGTCATGCCAGTACCCTTATTCTTAACGCAGACCGTGATGCGTATCAAGCCTATTCCGCGTTTCAGCAATACATTATCGATGGTGACGTTAATGCGTTTACTGTGATCAACACTAATTTAGATCAAATTAAAACGCGATACGCTAAATATGTTGAACTGGATCCGACACACGAAAATTACAATATATTGTCGCTGATGGCAGGGTGGCGGCAATTAACCAAAGACTATGCCGCTAGTCTGGACGATGAAGACAAAATCATCATTCACTGGGCGATCACTCAAGAGTTTCAAGTATTAAGAACGCGTCTGAACCAAGAGTTCGACCAGATTAATGCGAAATCAGAACAAGCCGTTAACGATTTTCATGTGCATCTATTTAAAGCCTTCACTTGGTTATTAACTGTCTTTAGCATTTTGTTGATATCTATTTTTTGTATTTACGCCTTAATTAAACGCAGTATTATTGCCCGCCTTAATGACTTAAACCGTAATATTGGTTTTATTGCCGCTGGTGATCATGATAAGCGAGTTGCGAACAATATTAATGATGAAATGAGTGATTCTTTTAGTCATTTAGCGGCGCTGCAATCCGAGTTAAAACAAAATATTGCCACTATCACCCAAGAAAAAGATAACGCCAATAAAGCGAATAAGGCCAAGAGTACATTTTTGGCCAATATGTCACATGAAATACGCACGCCACTCAACGGTATTATAGGTATGGCTGAGATCTTAAAAGACTCACAGTTATCGCCAATCCAAAAAGATTACCTGATGACGATTGATTCATCCTCGCAAACCTTGTTGATGTTGATTAACGATGTACTCGATTTGTCAAAGATAGAGTCGGGTAATTTGGCTATTTCGCCGCACACATCCAACGTTAAAGAAGTATTGTTTGATACTGCGTCATTAATCGCAGCCAAGGCACAAGCTAAAAATATTGAACTCGATATTCAAATTGACCCCGAGTTGCCAGCGTTCGTGACCTTGGATGAGCATAAGTTACGGCAAGTGCTGATGAACTTGGCGTCTAATGCTGTTAAGTTTACAGCCGCAGGTAAAATCACGCTGGCATTACAGTCTAAAGCCCTAGATGCTGACAATATGGCCTTATCGTTCTCGGTCAAAGATACCGGTATCGGTATTGATTCAGGTAAGCATGGCAAAATATTTGAAGCGTTTCAGCAAGAAGACAATGACACCACGCGAAATTTTGGTGGCACCGGTTTAGGCCTTTCTATTAGCGCTAAGATTGTCAGTTTGATGGGCGGCAATATAGCCATAACGTCGGTTAAAGGCGAGGGCAGTGATTTCTACTTTACCATCGCAGTCGGCATCGAAAAGGAGCAACCGAAGCAAGTTATATCAGCTCATCAAGCTATTATAATTAATCCTGAAGATACCCAATTCTTACAATTTGAATTGGGTAAATTGGGCATTGAGTCTACCGAGTGTGCTGACGTTAATTGTGTGGCGGCAAGTGTGAAAGCTAACTCCATTATTATTTATAACCAGCAAGAAACCGAACTGGCGAAAATAGAATTGCAAACCTTGCGTCAAAAAGTAGGGAAAACGCCAATATTAGTAGCGCGCAGTAATCACAGTGAGCAATTTAATTATGCACATTTAGTCGATGGATATATTACTAAACCACTGTTCGGATTACGGTTAATTAATATGATCCATGATCTTAATTTAAATGTGGCTGTTGACACTGATGAGATAGCGGCAAAGGTTAACCGTGCTATTTTGTTAGTGGAAGATAATTTAATTAATCAGAAGGTCGCATCAATTAACATTAACCAACTCGGACTTGATGTGATAGTGGCTAAGAATGGCCAAGAAGCAATTGATATGTATGCTGAAAGTCATCAACATATTAACTTAGTATTGATGGATTGTATGATGCCAGTGATGGATGGCTTTGATGCCACAATTGGTATTCGTGAATATGAAGAGAGTTATGCTTTGTCGCGTATTCCTATTATCGCGCTAACCGCGAGTATTTTAGAAGATGACATTCAACGCTGCTTCGATTCAGGTATGGATGATTATTTACCTAAGCCCTTTAAGAAAGAGATATTTAGAGAGAAGATCAACAAGTATAGCCGATAAAATTCCGACCTAAATAGGTAACTTAAAGGTGCCGGGTTAAGCATGCTCACAGGGTGTAACTTGTTGTTTTGTTTCTGGTGATATCCTCGTTGTGGTTAACTGATATTGGTTTATCGGGCTGTTACACATTTCCGAGGCGTTACAAACCTTATTGCGGCCTTCTGACTTCGCTTGATAGAGTGCTTTGTCTGCAGCGTTAATGACGTCATGAATCGATTCCATAGTCAGTGACGCTTGAACTATACCGATGGAAGCTGTTAGTTGAAGAGTTTGATCTTTATGGTGAATTTTCATTTTTGCTATGGTATTTCGGAACCGTTCTGCAATGATTAAGCTTTGTTTGGTATCAGTATTAGGTAGTATTATCGAAAATTCGTCACCACCGATTCGCGCAAATAAATCCCTCTTTCGCAGTTTTCCCTTGATATTATGGGCAAATTCCTTGAGTGCGGTATCGCCTGCGGCATGACCAAAGTTATCGTTAATAGACTTAAAATTGTCGATATCGATGAGTATTAACGTCAGTGGTTGGTGTCCGATTTGAGCATTGTGAAACTCTATTTCTGCCATTTCGTAGAAATTATGGCGATTGCTGATCGTGGTGAGTTCGTCAGTTGATGCTCGTTTATGTAGCTCTTTGGATAATGCTTCTAATTGCATTTCAGCTTGTTTTTTTTCAGTTATATCGGTACTGCTAAAATACAGGATATCGCCACTAACGACTTGCTCTGTAATCAAATACCAGCGACCATCCTGAGTGTCAGTTTCGAAACTGCGAAATGGCACACTGCGTCTTTTATCAGCGGCGGTTGCTAGCCATTTTTCGACGTTATCCGCTTCAATATTAATCCCAGCAGAACGATTGAAGCATTGCTTGATTAGTTCACCAAAGGTTTTGTTTAATGCCTGTGCAGCGGTGCTATCAAATAGCTTCGCCATACTTTCATTGCAATATATGACGGTGTCATTGGCATCAAAGACCGCAACACCGTCATTGGTTAATGACAAAGCACTGAATATAATATCTTGTACTTTTTTTGTCGGAAGAGTCAACATCCATGTACTCCAAGCTGATGTTTTTAAAAATCAATAAAGATTAATTTTTTGAATAAATACAAACTGTCATTGCTGACAATTATAGTGGCCACACTAAAAATGGCCGACTTTTAGTGTGATTATGCGATCTACGCCCCAATTAGAGTTACTACTTAAGGAATATTTCTTGTCAATTACCAGTTATGACTCATGAGTTGGTAGTTATGTCCATTTGTTGCTAATCGTTAATAATATCGATGCATTGATTAGCATGGCTGGTGACTAAAAAGTGACTCGCGCCTGGTATGGTATATTGCTTGTTGTGGGGTAATTCACGACTTAGGTGGTGAACAATGGCTTGTGCAACCGGGTTTGATGCCGAGCCACACACCAATTTTGTGGGTATGCTTAAGGTGTTAAGCGCTGCGCGCTGGTGATAGGTATTTGCGCACAGGGTCCAATGACGGTTATTATTTTCGGTTAATAACACCATTGCTTCTTTGATGAAATCGGGCAGGGGGTTAAATGCGCCTTCGCCACCCCAGAAATCGATTACCTGTCCACATACGTAAGGTTCGTTATTAGAGATACCCTGACGATAACCTTGAATGAATTTACTCACCTGAGTGGTCATTTTTTTATCGCCCACCGATTCAAAAACCCACGTTGAAACTGGTTCAAACAGGGTTAGTTCTCGTATATTTACCGATCCTTTCAGGGCTAACGCAAGTGCGACGACGCCTCCAAACGAATGGCCGATAAGATGAATAGCTTGGTTGGATTGGGCGGGCTGCTCGCACAGTTCAGCAATGACAGATTCAATGATATTCAGTTCAGTCTCTATGTTTGGTGCGGTAAAATCATCAGGATCTGGCGTGCCACAGTGACCGGGTAACTTAATCGAAATGCAATGATGTGTACTGGCGAGTTGCTGGACTATCTTCTTCCATGTCGATGTGGTCGCGTAAGAACCGTGAATAAACACAATCGGACTGCCGCTACCTTGTTGTTCATAATAGCAAGGTGCAGTGTTATTGACGTTAGCGGCGTTGGTTTGATTGTTCTCGTGCTTGCTGTTATTACTCATAAGACGTCCTGTCGACAGAAATAGCTCTTATTTAAGTTTAGCAAATTATGCAGTGAAATTGAGTTAAAAAAATACCGCAGACTGGCTGCGGTATTGTTATGTCGATCGTTATGTCGATCGATTATTGATGTAGACCGATGGTTTATGCCTGTGACTTGACGTCAGCCGACAGTGACAAACGCCGAGTCAAACGTTTAGGCTTAACGTATTACTTTTTATTTTGTAAATCTAAGCTGTAGATAGCAAAACCAAGTTTATCTTCTTTCATAAACTGCATCGGGTATTGGCCTTTGTCCTTGATGAACTGTGCGGCTTTTTCACCTGGTGCGGTTTCAAACGTGATAGTCAGTTTCTTATCGCTTTGTAATGGCGTGAAGTACCAGTTGTTATCGGCACTTGGTGTTACTTGGCCTTTTTCTTTACTTACGCGACTGATGTAGTCAGCAAGTACAGTACGGTTTTCATCGGGTGATGCAAATGCCACAAACGCTTCACCGGTACCCGCAAATTTAGCACTGTAAGCACGGTAGTTATTTGTTGCTACGAGGAACGGCTGCGCAGGATCTACTGGTTTACCTTTAAAGGTTAAATCAGTAATACGGTTTGAGTCCGGATTGATTAGCTTACAGTCACCGTTATAACGTGCAGGTTGCGATAAATCGATACCGTATTTAACCCCGTCAATCACGTCGTAGTTGTAGGTACGGAATTCATCCCAGTTAATGAGACCTTGTGGTGCCGTGCTGTTTAGGTCGATTTGATTAAACTGACCAGCAGAGCATTCCAGCCATTCTTTTACTTCTTTACCCGTTACTTTCATTGCCACTAGGGTATTTGGGTAAAGGTAAAGATCGGCAGCGTTACGGAAGGTTAACTGACCAGATTCAACTTCAGTAAAGTTGGTTGGATCGTTACCACGGCCGCCAGCTTTAAACGGTGCTGCAGCTGAAAGTACTGGAATGCCGTCTAAATCAGGATCACCTTGGATAAAGCGTTCAACGTAATCTGTTTGCGCCAAGTTAACAATTTGAATGGTTGGATCGTCTTGTACTAGCGCAAGGAAGCTGTACATCACATCACTTGCTTTACCGATAGGTTGGTTCACAAAGTTACGTGTTGCTTTGTGGTCAGCTGCTACTGCCGCTACCATTTTTTCATCTGCGGCAACTAATGGCTTTTTCGTGAACTTGTCAAAAATTGGACGCGCTTCAGTCTGGGCGTTGGTTACTTTCCAAGTATCACCTTGCTTGTCTAACACCAGATCCATGATACCCACATGATCACCCCAGCGACCAGGCATAACTGCTGGAATACCGTTGATTGTGCCTTTTTCTATATCAACACCCGGTAGTTTAGAGAAGCTAGCACTTGGGAATACAGCATGGGAATGACCAAACGCAATTGCATCAATACCCGGTACTTGTGTTAGGTAGTAGACTGAGTTTTCAGCCATTACTTTATACGGGTCAGCGGATACACCTGAATGCGGGATAGCCAGAATGATATCTGCGCCTTCAGCTTTCATTTGCGGAACAAATTTTTCTGCTGTTTGTTTGATGTCTAAGGCTTCAACTTTGCCTTCTAGGTTTTTCTTATCCCAGATTAAGATTTGTGGTGGTACAAAACCGATGTAACCAATTTTAACTTGGTGCTCAACGCCGTCAGTATCGGTAAAGGTATTGGTTTTGATGATGTACGGGGTAAACATGTTCTTACCGGTCTTAAGATCGATAACGTTAGCGTTAATATACGGGAAGTTAGCGTCATTTGTCGCTTCTTGTAAGAAGTCTAAGCCGTAGTTAAATTCATGGTTACCTAAATTACCGACTTCATAACCAAGCTGATTCATGGCTTTGTAAACTGGGTGTACATCACCAGGTTGTAGGCCTTTATCTGCCATGTAGTCGCCCATTGGACTACCTTGCAGTAAATCACCGTTATCAACCAGTACACTATTTTCTACTTCAGCACGAGCTTCTCTTACCAATGTTGCAGTACGAACTAGGCCAGTTTTTTCGGTTGGTTTGTTTTTGTAATAGTCATAATCCATTACGTTGGTATGAATATCCGTCGTTTCTAGAATACGTAATTTGATGGTTTCGGCATAAGCAGGTCCGGCCATAGTAAGTAGCCCACCGAGTACTGCGATAGCGACTGGTTTGATAGATAACGACATGAATTTCTCCAAGTTAAATAGAAGTAGATACAGAAAACGCCAAGGTAGCATAAGTTGGCTACTCTTGGCGTTAAATTAAGGCTAATGCATTGCTTTATTTGAGATATTTAGTGCATTTGATTATTTATGTATCAACGTCAGAATAATCAACGCAACAGTGGTGTTATCAGCAGTGTGCACTCATCGTATCTAGTTTGCTGGCACGTGATTAAGCATTGAGAACATCACCGCTGCAATTTTGTCTTTACGTGCTTGCTGCGATAGCCCAACTTTAGCAATGCCTTGGGCTAGTACCTGCCACTCGGTTTGAAAAGTCTGCGGGTTATAAAAGGCGATAAGGGCACTGCCTTTTTGAAATTTATCAGGGTCGAGATGACTCATTGATAAACCAAGATTTGAACCTACCTTGTTAAAAATCTGATCATCAGAGAGTTCAGATTCTACGGCTAAGCCATAACCAATAAGAAAGTCAGCTTGTTGTACATTATAGGTGAAGATATAGCCTTTATCCTGCATTATCTTGGTGATGGCATTTTCAGTATAGTCAGTCAATAAGGCGCTATTGCTGTCTGCGGGCAGGAATGTTTTACCGCGTCCTGGATACCAAGCAAAGGTTAATTTTTGTTGGCCGAATTGAGTGAGATCGCCAGTCTCTACTTTGGTCAATTGATTGATCTTGTTGTAGCCACTCGTGATCGGGTATTCAGCCGTGGTACAGCCGACGAGTAATATAGCCACAAGCAATGGCATGGTTAGCTTTATCATCATACTCTCCTTTGATAGTCCGTTATCAATGTGTATAGATCTATGTGTCTACCTATCTATAGTGTCTAGGTTTCTATTAAACACTTTACCATTGCTATGCGATCATTTATGCGATTTTTACAATTTCTAGTATTTCTACTACGTTTTACTATTTTTTGAACTCTCGATCCATTTTAAATGAAAATGAGATCACGTAGTTTTCCATTTTCTGTAGATCTTGGTCGATATCGTCGAGTTCAGCGGTAATGTTTTCGAGTATTTTCTCGGCTGAATGGCCTTGCTGCCACGATTTAGTCTTCATCGAATGGTTAGCATAGGTACTGTTTTGTTGTTGCTTTTGGATGGGCATTTTTTCTAATAGCAGGCAAGCGATGATATAAATGAGGATCGCCAGAAAGAAACCGGTAAATAAGAATAAGGATACAAATAACAGTCGAACCAACCAAACTTCCGCGCCAAGGGCTGTCGCTAACCCAGCACATACACCACCGAGTTTGCCATTTTGAGTGTCTCGATATAGCTGTTTGTTGATCATCTATCTCTCCATTTCGGCGACTCTTCATCTAAGATCAGTTCGAGTGAGATAATACGATCTTGTAGCTTTTCCGTGCGTTCAATTAGCGAGTGCAGGTTTTCTTGATCTTTTTCTGATAGTCCTTGATTAGTTTGGCGCTTACTACGGTAATGTAAAATCAGCCACAGTGGTGCGACTATGATTAAAAAAATGCTGAGAGGTACTTCAATTAAATCCATGTGATCCCTTTTGCGCACAGATAGCGGTAAATTAACGATGCGGTAATGCTTAATTAATTATGGTTTATTACCGTATTTTATACATATATATACGATTTGTATTGTTTAAAACCCTTGTTCTTATAATTAATTATGCCAGAAATTATTTAAGTCTATATAGACTTGCTGGTATATTTAAGGAATTTTATGATGAGGTATAAAAATATTTACTGTTTCTCTTTTAGCTGTAATGTCACTTAATGCACAGGCTGGAGAATGATCATTAAAAACTGTAAGTGAATGGACAAAAACTGAGATTTATACTGTGGTAGATGAGGCTCTGTTCCCCAAATTATTGCTATTAGCGAGGTGGTTGATTTAATCGATTACTGACTAAACTTGCCACCATAATGGCCAAGTAAAAACTGCCTAAAATAGCTTCAATAAAAACAAAGAACCTCGGTATGGGTAACGCAGGGGAAATATCCCCATAACCCACTGTTGTTAACGTGATAAAACTGAAATAAACCACTTCAAACATATTGTCAAACCAAGGTTTAGCCTCGATACCGTTAAATGCCTGTGGGAAAAGTTCTATCTGGATTAGATAAATAATTGACCATGAGACTCCAATCAGTAGATAAACACATATCGAACCAATAATCTGATTTTTACTGACGTACTCACTTAACATTACTTGTTTTAACGCAGCGAAGGTATGAGAGAGTAGAAAAACTAGCAAGGAGAATAATGTCACTAGAGAAAAGTCATATTCATCTAAAAAGCTAATACTACCTGATATTGCGGCGAGGCTAAGTAAAAAAACATACCAATTTCGATAGAAATAGGGCTTGTGCTTAACGCCAGCAATCGAAACAGCCAAACAAATAATAATCAAGGCCAGAATAGTTCTCTGACCACCATTGAAAAGCTGTTGTAACATGGCACTGGTGAACAATAGCCCTAATAATGCCACCAGTAAAAAGTAGAAATTGTCATCTTTAGATACTTGTTTCATCATGATTTTTCTTTTTCTTTTTCTTTATCTTTGGTTTCATTTTCTAACCAAACTGTGAATAACTGATACGTGAGACTTAATATCACAGCACCGACAAATAAACCGATAATACCTGACATTACCATACCGCCAAGCGCACCCAGTAAAATAACCAGTATGGGTGTATCTGATCCACGGCCTAATAACATAGGTTTAAGCACAGCGTCGCTCGCACTCACCAGAATACACCATATTAAAAATAGTACGGCAGTTGTGGTCGTGTCTACTGTGAATGCATAAATGATAGCGGGCAGTAATGCGAGGATGGGTGGAAGTTGAATGATCGCCACGATCAATATTAGAAACATCCATAGCGCAACCCCTGGGATACCTGCAATTGCAATACCTACCCCAGCTAAAATGGACTGGATAACCGCGACACCGATAACGCCTTGCACAACCCCCCTAACCGTTGTTTTCGATATCGTGGTTAGCTCTTTACCCTGTTTGCCGCCAGTTAAACGACTTGCGACGAGTATGAAGGCTCGTTCACATTTTTCAGCATGAACCATGAAAGCGCCAGCGATGACGGTTGAGATAATAAATTGAATAAAGCTGCCTCCTAGGCTACCGATAAATGAGGCCATTTTACTTATTGTGCTTTTCACTTCGTCACTGTAGTTGGTTAGCATGCTTTCTAAATTTGATGACGCTTGTAGCGTAAAGCCATATACTTTTTCACCAACGATAGGCCAATCTTTGATACTGATATTTGGCGTTGGGATCACTATCGTCCCATCCTGAACGCCTGTGACTAATGCAGAACCACCAGTATACAGTCCTGTTGAGAGCGCTATTAGCGGCATGAATAGTAGTAATACACCGATTACTGAAAGTGCAGTACTGGCTTTAGCCTTACTTATTCCAAACTTGTTATTTGCCCAAGTCACGATCGGATATAATGCTGTTGCGATAATCCCGCCCCAGACCACCATAAGGAAAAATGGCTGTAAAATAGCATAACACCAATATATGAGTAGCGAGATTGCTGCTATTTTTATATATACGTCAATTGCTTGAGTTGAAAAGTTACTATTATTTGTCATGGACATTCCTTGTAGTTATATCAAGACTAGGGCTATATTTGTAAAAACTTCCAGTTTCTTGTTTCTAAGAAGAAAGATACAAAGATCATGTAACCTGCAACTAAAAATAGCTGGAAGATACGTATAAACATATTATTATCGATATCACCTCCGCTCATCAGCGTGCTGCCTAGCAATACTAATACGGTACTAAAAGCTGTGGCATAAATAGGTGCTTTTTCAGGATTAGTATAAATCTGTGTGGCAATCACAATGGCGACTAATGACATAGATAAAGTATAAAATAATACATTTGGTACGAGTGACAGCATGGCGAAAATACCAATCGCTAAGACGCCGCCAATGCTATTACTGATAATGAGGAAAGTACTTAATTTTACTGATTTTTCACCCGTGATCATTAATGACAGTAAGGCAATGAACATCATTGTAAATAGTGCCTCAGTTATCTGAAAGGTAAAGAAAAAGCAGACGATAGGAAAGGATATTAGCATAGCTCGAAAAGCCGCATACCAGCGTTTCTGGGTTGTTAACGGCGATAATTGGTAGCCTTTAAAGTGAGCTTGTTGTTCAGGAAAGTAAATATGCACGAAGGCAAAAATAGCCACTGCTACCACACCGGAACCCGCTAATCCTGTGGCTAAAAATATAGATATACCAGGATTTGAAATTGCCATAAAAGGTAATAATAAGATTGCAATGATAAGAATTGTTGCAAAGAGATTCCATTTTGGATCGGTAAATAAGTAGTAGCCCCACAACATCATTAAACCAATTAACACTAACATGGGTAGTGGGTAGTGGGTGATCCCATTCGATAAGAGTAACCCTAAGGCGATGGTTGCCACCATTGCCATCATCAATTCATAGATAGTTTCTTTATTTAACTCGGCCTTATCAACCAAAAACTTGGCGACAAAGACGGGTGAGACAAATGCTAAAGGCCAATTGAACAATGCAGCAAGTAATACCGCGAGGCCAACACCGACGGTATAGCGGATGATTCTAACTTGAACTTGTTTATTGTCGATCACGCTATTGTCTAAGATGTCTTTGTCGAGCATATTATCGGACATAAGACATCACGCTGACAAAGCGGATCCAGAGCTTACCAAGCATATTAAATATGGGATTATCATCACTGTAAACAATGACATCGACTTGGCCTCCTATACGTATTAAACCACTTGCCTGCGCTTGATCGAATTCGATTGAAATAGGGAGCATTTGCGTTTGCCGTAGCCAGCCTGTTTGCTTGTAGGCTTGAGCTAGTTTTCCGGCTTGCGGATCTTGTCCCCAGTCGACGCCCCAATCGACACTGGTTACTTTGCCTTTAATGACTTTACCTGGCGCAAAATCTAACGCCACTTCGACCTCATCGCCAGCTTCAATATTACCTAAACTGTTTTCACTGAAATAGGCTTCAATCCAAATTTTTTCAGTCGAGACGAATGTCATTAATGGTTGGCCTGCAGATGCAAAAAAACCCTCTGAAAGACTGAAGTTGGAGACTGCACCTATCGTTGGCGCCTTAATGCTGGTACGTTCTAGATTGATTTGAGCCTGTTCAAGCGCGAGTATCGCCGCCTTTATTTTACTGTTTTCTTCGCCATCTAGACCTAGTTGTGATTCAGATTTTTTGAGTTCAGCTTCAAAATTAGTCACGTTGGCTCGCGCTGTGGCTAAAGTGGCACGAGCTTGATCTGCATCGGACTGAGACATAATGCCGCGTTTAGCCATCGCTAGAATACGGTTAGTTTGTAATTTGGCATTTTCAAGTTCAACATTCGCGCTGGTTAAACGTGCTTGTGACGATGCGATCACTGCTGTTTGAGCGCCTACATCTTGTCCTGCGATCATTAAATTTTGTTCTGCTTGCTTGACGGCGATCTCAAAATCGCTTGGATTCAACTTAGCCAGCACATCACCGGCTTGTACCTCTTGATTAGGACGGACTAAAATATCGATAACCTGACCGGAGACTTGCGGCTTAATCGGTACAACGTAACCTTTTACGCGAGCACTGTCTGTAGAGGGAATAATACGGTCTGCAACAATACTAAAAACCAGCATGCACGAAACTGCAATTAGCAAATAATTGGTAAGTTTACGCACTTTGTTGTGCGTTCTCTTTTCACTTCTTTCTATGGCGTTTGGTGTTTCTATGTCGTTGTCTTCAGGCATGAGGGTTCCTAATGATGACTTATGCTTATGCTAGTGGCTGGTTGATTTAGGATTTGTTTTGAGTCCAAGACTAAGCTGTAATATTATTATAGTCTATATTATACGCTTGGTTTTCATGGTGTTATAATTATGCAGTGAAGAGGTGTTACGTGGGATTTATCATCGTATTTACTGTGGGTTATATCGTAATAAAGGCAAATAAAAAGCACTTTAGTTTAAGTGCTTTTTATTGTTTTAAGTAGGTCATCATCTCAGGTTTACTAAGGTGGTTTATCCGATTACGAATCCAGATCTAACTCATCATAGCTGTTATCAATATCTTCTAGTGTCGATAATTCATCCACAAAGTAATCACGACTCGGCTGCTTTGCATGTCGCTTAGTTATTGAATTGTTTGATGTATTTTGGTAAGTGATTTTATGGCTATATTTGCGCCAGCAGCGGGCGAAGTCAGAGGTTAATTCGAATTCACCATCAAGTTCGGCGAGAAAGAAGTGTTCATCAGCAGTGGCGGGTAAGATCTCGCCTTCTTGCAGTCGTAGCATTGTTAAACCGTAATGTTCTAATAACTGTGATTCATCTACATTAAATGCATTTTGTTGTTGAAAACCAAGTGGAAAATGCACTTCATCTAAAAATATACCCATGCTTCTCATATCGATTACCTTGCGTTAAATAAACTGTGTCATAACTATGATTACGGTGAAACAAGCATGATTAGCCGTGTTTATTTCTATACTGAATTATCAGGCTGTCACCGCAATGCCGTCTTCAATCTTTATCATTTTTAACTACAGACTTAGCTGGACTCTAAATTAACGGTAGATGTTGACAGTTTAATGACAATGCTAAATTTTTTTGTAATCCGACGTCACAAATTTACCTTTCGATGTCCTATTCTCGTGCTATTTTTTTCTAGTTATCAATCAATTTTATTCATCGTCACGACAAAAAGAACTCATTTGCCAAACCTTACCTCAAAGCGTTTAATCGCATTCTTTCGCGACTAAAAAGGGATAGGCGGAAATGACATTTACTCAACGACTACGTCAGAATTTAAATCTTTGGTTTTGTTCGATTAAAGTGTTACGACCTTATAAACAGCAATCGACTCCCGGTGCTGTTTTATTAGGTGTGGCAGCGGATGGTCGATTCCCGAGTAATGTCGTTGCGGATAACAGTGTCGTTAATCTGCTATCACAACCTGGGGGCTTAGAAAGTATTGCTCGACGTGTTATGCATACTGCATTCACCAAAACTAATATTCCGGTTTATAACGCGGGCATGCTCGATGATATCGACGGTTTTGATGATTTGGATGTCGATGATATTCAACTGGAACAATACCTAAAAGTGCTGGTGTATTTAATGGCTGGTCATTTCCCTATTACGGTAGGCAGTGCAGATTCCATTTCAATCGCGAACTATCAAGCGTTATCGGCGCATTTATACCAACAGCAGTACCACCAACATCAACACAACAGGTGGTATGGCAGTGAGTATGTAGCGGGTAATAACAAAATAGGCATTATTAATTTTGACCCTAACTTTGAGTTGCGATTAACACCGTCACCTAAGCTAGATTCGGCATTCAATGCCGTGAATCAATATTGCTTAGAGACATTTAGAATTTTTAATTATTTAGGATTAGGCATTTGTAAACGAACAAACACTGAAGATACCTTTGAGTATGCAAAACAGCTTGGTTGTGATTGGCTATTGGATAAACACATGAGCATAAGTCATCGTGAATTAATTCAAGAAACATTAGAACGATTCATTGAGCAAGTAGACCATATCCATTTAAGTGTCGATTTAGCCGTTATATATCAGCAAGTATTACAGTCGAAAAATAGTCATTTACATTCCAGTCAGACGCAGGGCATTACCCTCGAGATACTGACTTTTGCTTTAACGATTATTGCACGCAGTGGCAAATTGAAAATGCTCGATGTTGTCACGCTTAATCCCGATCTGGAATACAGCCATAAAACTGCTGCTTATGTATCGTCGATTATCTGCCCGGTATTACAACACCTGAAGGTATCGAGTTAATTTAGAACATAGTTGGCTGTTAGTGATAATTAATCGCTAACCGTTATTAAAAGTTAAATAGAGAAAGTTAAAATGAAAATAGCCATTTTATCGCAAGGCCCAACGTTATACTCAACACGCCGCATTGTGGAAACTTGTTTAAACCATGGCCATGAGCCTGTGGTGATTGATGTATTACGTTGTTATATGAATATTAACGATACCAAACCCTCGATCCACTTTGATGGTGAAAACTTAGAGGGCTTTGATGCGGTGATCCCGCGTATTGGTACCGAAGTCAGTTTTTACGGTTGCGCGGTATTACGCCAGTTTGAAATGATGGGGGTATTTACCATTAATCCGTCGTTGGCCATTACCTGCTCACGGGATAAATTACAATCGTTGCAGCTGCTCAGCCAGAAAAATATTGGTATGCCAGTGACTGGATTTGCCAATTCACCAACCGATATTCCTGATGTGATTAGTTTGGTGGGCGGCGCGCCTTTAGTCATTAAATTGTTAGAAGGTACCCAGGGTATTGGTGTGGTGCTAGCAGAAACCAATCAGGCTGCTGAGAGTGTGTTAGAAGCGTTTATGGGCATGAAAGCGAACATACTGGTGCAAGAATATATTAAGGAATCGAAAGGCGCCGATATTCGCTGTTTTGTGATTGGTGACGAAGTGGTTGCTGCCATGAAACGCCAAGCGCCAGAAGGCGAATTTAGATCGAACCTGCATCGTGGTGGGCATGCGTGTCAGATTGACATCACCGCTGAAGAGCGTGCTACCGCTATTGCTGCCACACAAGTGATGGGGTTGAAAGTTGCGGGTGTTGATTTGTTACGCTCTGAGCGTGGGCCGTTGATTATGGAAGTAAACTCTTCACCTGGGTTGGAAGGTATTGAGCATACAACAGATATCGATATTGCTAAGTTAATGATTACGTATATTGAAGAGAATGTTGAAGATAGTGTTGAAGGTAATATCGAAGAGAGCCTTGAAGATAACGTGGCAAAGTAACTGAAGAAGAATGTAGATCCGGTATAACTGGGCTATTGATTATTAAATCGGTAATCGACTTTAGACTTTCTGTAAGCTGTAAGCGTTAGTCATTATATAGATAATATCCACCGTCATTGTTATGGTGGATATTACCGTTCACTGCGCGGTTCCTGTCATAAGTCGAATGTTAAACTCCCGTATTCATCATCATCTTCTTCGGTATTTATATTCAAACCTGAATCATCACGCATTGTTGTTGGTCGTTTTGTTTTTGCTCGGCTGGTGGCATTATTATCGAAACGTGTGACCTTGGTGTTGTACTTACGCCAGCAACGAGCAAAGTGCGAGGTGATGGGAAATTCACCATCTAACTCTGCCAAGAAATAGTATTCAGCAGCGGTTAACGGTAGCAAATTGCCTTCTTGTAATTGACGCATGGTTAAACCAAAACTTTCTAGCGTGGAGATTTCTTCTGGACTGAAGGTATTATCTGCATTTAAACCAAAAGGAAAATGTAATTCATCTAAGAATACACCCATATTTCTCATGTTCTTGACCTCATCATTTTTTTGCAGATAATCGTTTAGTTTTTACGACTTGTACAACAAAAAAATTTGCTGCTGACGATGAATAGATTGATTTATGTTTTTGCCTGAGAAGGTGTAGTATTTGTATCTGGTGTGGTGCGTCAACACCTTCTTATTAAGGAATAGCAAGTGGCTAAATTAGATCTTAAATTTAAAAAAAAACCAGTCTTTAGATTTGATGATGACAATGAAGTAGGTGTTGAAGTACGTAAGCAAGAGCAGCGTTCACGCCGCAACTTACGTAAAGCGAGAAAAGAAATGGATGATGATGATTTTATCCATTAGTACTAGACAGGTTAAGTGAAATAAATCAGCGCCTTAGTAGTTTGAACCCCTGCTAAAGCGCTTTTTTTTCAGCATTAATATTATTTTTAACGATTAACGATTAACGATTAAATTAAACTATCAAAAGCCGCCATGGTTGAGTCGCATTTGATTACCCGTCCATGACCTTGACCTTGCGTCGCAATCAGCTTGATATTGCTGGCTGCATTTGCGGCTAACTCTGAAGTCGCGAAAGGGGCAAATCTATCGCGTTTATCGTGCACAATCGTCGTGGTATGCTGGCGAGATACCAGTTTTTGATAAGGGTCGATAGTATCTAAACTGTATTGATATTTATCTTCAATATGGGTGATCATCGCGCCAAATAACTTCATTGAATATCCTGATTTTCCCACCATGTCATATAAGTTATCTACGTAGTCGAGTACCGGTGCAATTAATAATAGTGGTAGCGTATCTACTTTCGGATGACGGCTTTCGAGAACTGATGCAGAGCCCATACTATGAGCAATAATACCCGCGACATCATCGACATTATCAACCAGTTCGTCAAAAGCTTGTACAAACGCGGGTAGGTGAGCATAGCGACCTTCACTTTGTCCATGAGCGGGATGATCGTAAGCCAACGCGGTAAAACCTTGCTCAGCGATGTGCACCATTAACGGGAAGAACTGACTGGCACTGCCAGACCAACCATGGCTTAAGATCCAAACCGGACCATTACCCATTTGATAAGTATTTAGGCGACCTTCAGATGTCAGGTGGGTCGAGCGTAACAAACCTTCTGGATCATCATTCTTCGCGGTGCTACGTACTGGTGTGAGCAATAAGTTACGTGCTGTTTTTAGGGCGTGTTTGGGCGCAATACTGTGGTGTAATCGCGTACCGATATTAATCATGCTACGACGGATAGTAAACTTGCTACGGGTATTAAAATAAATGTTACTGCTCATGGTAAACTCCTAAAATAACACCCTTTAAACGAACGGTCGTGCTATTTATATTGTGTTTAAAAGGCGTTTCCGCCCATTAATTATTATCGATTAATCACTATGTATTTATTATTCACTAGTCGTGGTTTATGAGTAACAACAACGGTGAAGTATTATTGCCACTGCTGATAAAGTTGTTTTACGCCTTGCCAAAACAGTGTGCGTTCATCATTCTCAAGTTCGATGGAATGGAACAGGTGACTACTTAAATACAGGCCGTAAAATTGAAACACCGCTTGTCTTGGGATTAAGTCTTCACGAAATAAGCCACTTTGTTGACCTTTGCTAATCTGTATTTCTAAATAGCTGATCCAAGTGTATAGCTGCTTACGTAATGTTTGCTGCAAGATGTCTTGGTTATTATTACTTTCTTTCCAAGCGTCCATAAACATACAACTGCCTTGGAATGAATGGTTCCAGTCTAACCAGTGATGCAACAGTGATTGTAAGCGTGTACTCACATCGTCATGTTGTTCATGTCTCACCGCAATAATCACCCGCTCGTTGAAACATTCACCGGCGTATTCAATCACCGCGACTTGCAGGTTTTCTTTAGAATTAAAATGTGAGAATAAGCCACTTTTAGACATGCCACAGGCTTTGGCAAGCACACCAATGGTTAGGCTCTCTAATCCCGTTTCACTGGCAATGGTGAAGGCTATATTCAGGATATGTTCTCGGGTTATACGGCCTTTAGTCATAAGTATCACTTGTGCTTTTTAGTGTGGTGAATCGAACGTTATCGGCGATGTCATCAGTGCTTCATCACTAATAAAAGACATTTTTAGCACGACCGTACTTTTAATGCCAGCGCCGCGCTTAGTTATGCTTTAAAATATAACTAAGGGGGTAGGTGAGAGGTTGATAAAGAGGTAACTGTCTATGTCGCGGAGGGCTATTGCTTTGATCTCTTATGTTTAAAGGTGGATGTATCGGTGTTATTTACTGTGGTCGATTATGATTCACTCAAGGTAAAGCTTGGTACTTTTGTGCTGGTTTTTGTCAAAATATGGAAATTAAATAAGCTATTTAGTGCTATTAATAAAGATCTGCTCTACACAGTTACACTGGGATCGTTTATGCTTAAGTCAATTTTTAAAGTAAATTAAGGAAGTCGTATGCGGATCACCGCCAATTTTGATGCTGGTAATATTGAAGTTATTAATTTAGATGATAAAAATGATATTCAACTTGCGATCCGTCCGGACGTAGGCGAAGAATTTTTCCAATGGTTTAACTTCCGTGTTGAAGGGGTAGTCGGTGAGCAATACACCCTGAATATCCTTAACGCTGGTGAAGCCGCTTACCTAGAAGGTTGGGAAAACTACCAAGCAGTAGCATCTTATGATCGCCAGCACTGGTTCCGTCTTCCGACTTTCTATAAAGATGGCAAATTAACTATCATTGCGGATATGGACTGTGAGTCAATGCAAATTGCTTATTTTGCCCCGTACAGCTACGAACGTCATCAAGATCTACTAGCGGCAGTGCAAATGCACCCATTAGTAAGCCTAGAACACCTTGGTGAGACTATTGATAAGCGTGACTTAACCTTAGTTAAAATCGGCGACGGTGCTGAAAACAAACGTAACATCTGGATCACTGCACGTCAGCATCCAGGTGAAACAATGGCTGAATGGTTAGTTGATGGCCTAATGCACAGCTTACTTGATAGTGATAACCCAACGGGTAAAGCATTATTAGACAAAGCTAACTTCTACATCGTACCAAACATGAATCCAGACGGCAGCGCACGTGGTCATCTACGTACTAATGCACTGGGTGTTAACCTTAACCGTGAATGGTTGAACCCAAGCTTAGAAAAAAGCCCTGAAGTGTTCCATGTCGTGAACAAAATGCATGAAACTGGCGTTGATTTATTCTATGACGTACATGGCGATGAAGCGCTACCTTTCGTATTCCTAGCGGGTTCACAAGGCACGCCAAGCTATAACGATAGATTAGCGAAACTACGTGATCGTTTCTCTGAAGTATTCAAACTAGCAAGTGCAGATTTCCAATCTGAATTTGGTTATGAAGTTGATGAACCAGGTACAGCCAACATGACAGTGGCTACACATTGGGTAGCAGAAACATTTGATTGTCTTGCTAACACCATGGAAATGCCGTTTAAAGACAATGATAACTTACCTGATCCTATGATGGGTTGGTCACCAGAGCGTTCTATTAAGCTTGGTGAAGCATCATTAGTTGCTATGCTAGCTGTGGCTGACGATTTACGTTAAGTTGTAAACGAACACTAACGCTATAAGCCCGTGAATTGCTGTTAAAACAGTGTTTACGGGCTTTTTTTATAGCTTAAATTCGCAATTGATGTGCTTTTTCGACCTTTATCAATTTGTTAAATGAATTAACGTGGTCGAAATGACGAATGTAGACATATACTCATTAATGTTGACTAAGTTGGTGGAGGGTATGGGGTTATGTCACAAGAAGGCAATCAGATCATTGTACATGGTAAGGTGCAAATGGTCGGTTTTCGTTATGCAACCGTGCAGCAAGCATTACAACTTGGTTTAACTGGGCGTGCTATTAACCTTAAAAATGGTGATGTCGAAGTACAGATTTTTGGTGATAAGACCGACCGTGATAAGCTTATTTTATGGTTAAGAGAAGGGCCTGAAATGGCACAGGTAGATGCCTTAGAAATTAGTAGTGTTGATTATAAAAAATTAGCCGGATTTACTCAGGGTTAATTAGCGAAAGTGATAGCTCTTACTCTTAAGTGAACACTTATATGCTGTTAGTCCGTATTCTATATGTAGTCAGTGGCTATTCTGTAGGTCTTGAGTGAAATAGTGCCGTGTGCAGAAAGTAGAATACCTTCGGCGGCAAGCTGTTGCCTTTGATAATCACCTCGATCCCCTGGCAGTGATATTTTCCCTTGGCTATTCACAATACGATACCAAGGCAGTTTACTGTCGGCTGGTAAACGACTGAGCACTTTACCAACCTGACGTGCGTTACTAGGCATTCCCGCTAATTTAGCGATATCACCATAGGTGGCAACTTTACCTGCAGGTACTTGATAGACGAAAGCAAATACCTGCTGAGCAAAATTATTCACATTAAAAACGCAGTTTAGTCACTAGTTGCTCACCTAACTGTACGTTATTTGATGAACCACTTAATGCTTCACGGGTATCATTAAGCAATGATTCCATACCCGTTTTAATCGTGTGTGAATGGCTTAACTGTTGTTGAACTTGACTGATTGTCTGTTCAACTAAGCTTGAGCTTGAATTCGCTTGTGATACCAATTCTTGTAAACTTTTCATCGTTACTGTCGCGATATCGACACTGTCATCAATAATGCTGGTTACTTGCTTCTGCTTATTAATGATAGCTGCAGAGATATCCATGATTTTTTTCATTTCACCTTGGATCTGATCAGCTGATTGATTCGCGGTATTAGCAAGTGCACGTACTTCATCGGCTACCACGGCAAACCCGCGGCCATGTTCACCCGCACGTGCCGCTTCAATCGCCGCATTTAGTGCCAGTAGGTTCGTTTGATCGGCAATGCCTTTAATCGAGTCAACTAATTGACCAATATTCTTGTTGTTATCGTCTAAGTTGGCTAGCAAAATAGTGAATTCGGCAATAAAGCGTGCAGAATCGGTAATGTTACCGGTTAGCTCTTCAAGCTGTTGAATACCAGTCTGAGAGATATTCGCCGTGCTTTGCGCAGAACTGAAGGAGTCATTAGAAAGACTTTCAATGCCTCTTGATTGTTCCATAAACCCTTGAACTAAATCGAAATTTTGTTCAATGTTTCCGAGTCTTTTCGCCGACGAGGTATTTACACTTTGGGCATTTTTGGTAATTTCTTGAGCAATAGACAGTGCGCCACTGCTCTGTAGTTGCTCTAACATGCTAACTTTACTTTGCAGCGCTGCTAAGTCTGTTTCTGAGATAAGAACTTGTCCAAGAGGGACTTTATTAGAATTGAAAAAATTAAACATAGCTTAAATCTGCCTTATGCGAGTCGTTTATAATTTATAGCGGCAAATTTTGCTCCCGCTGAATACTATTAAGCAATAATTAGACCGTAATTATTAATAATCTAATATTTATTTTTGTTATTAATTATATAGTTATTATTTATTGGCGCAGTGACTAACCAATACTGAGTCATACCGTCACATTTTGGTAAATAGTCAGTCACAAGTGTCGCTAACAATCGTTGGTAAACAGTTGATAACGAATTGTTAAAATAGTGATATAAGTAATATCGGCAACAAGTGCTATTTGTTTAGCGATTTGCTCAGCTATTTACTCGGGAGTGGTGTGCGCTAAATTTAATGATATGGCTATCTAGCGCTATAATGTTAACTGTGCCGAGTTATGAATATGAATATGAATATGAATATTTTGGTAAAGCTATCGACATTTATAAAAAGTTAAGTATATTGTGCGCAAGACAATTAAGAGAGGTTACCCTGATGTCAGAATTGAATGAAGAGACGATGTTGCACTTAGATAATCAGGTTTGTTTTGCTTTATACAGCGCTACGAATGCCATGGTGCGTGCGTATCGGCCAATGCTAAAAGCCCTTGACCTAACTTATCCGCAATACTTAGCTATGTTGGTTTTTTGGCAACAAGATGAAATTAGTGTGAAAGTATTAGGCGAGCAACTACATCTTGATTCGGGCACCTTAACACCTTTGTTAAAACGTTTAGAATTGAAAGGTCTTATTCGCCGTGACCGCAGTGAAGAAGATTCACGTGCGCGTATATTATGTTTAACAGATGCTGGATTTGAATTAAAACAACAAGCTAAAGCCGTGCCGGTGAATATGTTTTGTCAGGCAGGTTTACCAAAAGAAGAACTGTTGATGATGAAAGCCAGTTGTGAAGCATTGTTGAATAATCTAACTGATTAGTCGTGATTATAGCCGTGGAAATAACTGCGGTAATAGTTGTGGTAATAACAACGACAGAAGAACAAGAGGGCTGCTGATTACAGCCCTTTTATGTTAATACGGCATCATCACATGATGACGATAATCTAGGTTATTCTGGACGCCAGCTTAGTGCACTTGCGATCGAACCTACTACGATCAGGTCTTGCTTGTCAGCCGATAAGTCAGGTAGTGTTTGTAAGCTCAATAAACCATTAGTTTGCACTGCGGCAATACTTTGTGTGCCTTGCTCAAAAACGTAGCCAAGTGGATTTTCAACAGTCATGAATAAGTCGTCAGACTTATGCACTGATTTTACGTTTAAGTGCTCGTTGTTGATACGGACAACACCCGATTCATATTTTGCTACATCAAGTGAGATTGCAGCGCTTGATGATTTCATTTCATATTCACCAACAGTTTTGCTATCAACGCTAATATCACAACGGTATGGGTCGTTACCACCGAATGATAAACCGCCAATATTGACACTGGTACCGCCACCGCTACATACCAATACCCAAGTATCGCCATTATCTGTACGGGTAATTTCGGCAACCATGTCACCTTCAGTGGTGCTAACCGTGTTAAACCAAGTTGAACCAGACGAACTGCGATCGTATTTCCCGGTATATTTTCCTGCGATATCAAAGCTGCCTTCTTGGCCTAAACCCCAAAAATCGCCATCTGTTTTGATCAACATTTCTGGCTGTGCTTTCAATTCACTCGTTTTGGTCATGAGTGCAACGCTACCGCAGCCTGAAATTAGGGTTGCTGCAAGTACAGGAAGAATAATTTTTTTCATTATATGTCCATTGTATATATCGGAAAATGACTGGAGTAGTCTGTATCGCGGGCATTATCATTATAAACATACACTAAGTCTAGTTTGGTGAATCGATTAAATGTAAGCGAATGTAAGCGTTTGTCACTTAGCATTTCAGGGGCTGGAGAGTTAAGTAAATAAGCAATAAAATAAGGTGTAAGAAAGGTATAGTAACGGTGTCGTTACGGCGTTAAATAGTCTGCATTAGTACTCTTTATTTAGTATTCTGCAAAGTATTGATTAAGCGCCTGCTGCCATTCTGGACTTTGGCGTACATTCAGCAGCGCGCGGTTTAATTGTTCCGTGTAAGGGCTGCTGTCTTTAATCGCTAAACCATAATTTTGTTTTTCAAACTGATAAGGTAATACCGATATATGCTGATAGCGTCCCTCTTGCTTGGCCTGCTTAAGCTTGTATTTTAATATCGCATTATCATCGACAATCGCATCCACCTCACCGTTATTTAAGGCTATGAGCATTTCATCAATATTATTAAATGTCTGGTGCACTATGCCTAAGTTAGTTAGATAAATAGAGGAGGTGGTTGATACTTTTGCGCCAACATTAAGGTGAATGAGATCGTACGGCCCCTTAATGTCGCTGTTCATCAAACCTAGAGTGAAGGTACTGGCAAGAATTGCGGTCACACTGGCAATAAATAGCGTTGAGGTGATACCAAGTAATACCGTGACTACCCGACCTGTCAAGGTCTTAAACTCGAAGTAATTAAACGGCCCTTTGGTGATAAATAATAACCCTAAAATGAAAGCTTCTAACCATTGTCCTCGCTTTGATGGCATTGAATAAAGTTTATCGTTAACGCTATGTTCGAGTTTGTAAAATATCCAGCCTATGATGCCCGCTAGCAGTACTATAATCGCTAAGATTATAAGCAGGGTGATGTTGGTGATTAAATCGATGAACGAGCTGAGGTAGCCTTTTTCTTTTACTGCAATAGCCAAGTGGGTTTCGTAAAAGGAGTGAGAGAAGTCCATGACTAACTCACGCTCTGGGGTAATGGAGATACAGGAAATACCGACTTCAACATTGCCTGTTTCAATCTCATCGAGTAGATCTTGTAAGGCATAGTTTTTAATTTTGTATTGCAAATCAAGACTGTTGGCGATGCGTTGCCATAATAAAATGCTCAGCCCAGAGCTGGTGGATAGTGGACTACCATTTGGGTGTAAGCTCATGACAAAAGGCGGGCAGTGATAACTTCCGACGTTTATGACAGGTTTGCTAGCATTATTAACTGAGCTATTAATCGTATTGACTGAGCTATTAATAGTAGAACTACTTATATTAATAACTGAACTAGTGTAGCCATACGATGCCATACTGTACAAATAACAAAATACACCCAGTTTTATGATTGAACGTAATAGTAGCGGCATAACAATCCTTAATACTTTGTCAAAAGCGCGATGTCAGCTCTGTCAAAGATCTGGTCTATGTTGCTATTTTCTTATTAAGTTTAGTGGAAAACGGAAAAAGGTTTATCAATATGAAATTTAAATTGCCAGCATCTTTATTATTAATGGGTATGTTAAGCGGCTTACTGATTGGTTGTACAAGTGGAAGTCAGAATGGAGGTCAGAGCGAAACTGATAATGGCAGCACTAATACTGCAGTCGCGAAAACGGAAACCTATTGGGTGGCGCCTGAACGTGTTGCTTGTCAAGGTATCGTACCGATGCAGTGCTTAGTCGTGAACAAAGTCGTTGATGGAAAAACCAGTGGCTGGCAATATTTTTATAACGATATTGCCGGCTTTGAATATGCACCGGGTTCGTTTTATAAATTATCGGTAGAAACCACTGAAGTGGCCAATCCCGCGGCTGATGCTTCAAGTTTATCGTATAAGTTACTTGCAGAAATGGATAAAAAGCAAAATCATTATGCCGATAATACGATGTTAACCGAAAGTCGACAGTGGAATTTGAAGCAACTGACAGGCTTAGGTGACGTTAATCCGATGATGTTAGAACGACCTGCGTATATCAGTATTGCTGGCGATCGTTTGTCTGGGTTCTCGGGCTGTAATAATTTCTTTGGTCAAGTGCAGCATTTATTTGAAGACGAACAAGTGAAAAATTCGTTATTAAAGCTGGGTCCAATAGGCTCAACTTTAATGGCGTGTGCGGATCCCAATGGCAATGCCGTTGAACAAAAACTGCAGCAAGCACTGGCTGTGGTGAATGCAATTCAAGTACAGTGGCCGTTCTTAAACATGTATCAGAATGATGAACTGATGATTCAATTTGTCGCTGAAGATTGGGATTAAGCTTTAACCTTAAATTTAAGCGCTAGCTATTGACGGTATCTAAGCCTAACGGATAAAACATCTCAATGTTGTCATTAAATTTGAGGTGTTTTATCTATGCGTCACGGGAATTTAGGGAGGCTAACAGACGAATCTGTTAAGTAATATTAAGCGCAATACGCTCTACCAATTTTATCTCTCGGCTAAATTTCACCGCAAGTAACTGGGCCTCTGGCTGCCAACGCACCACTTTTGAGGGGATCACGTCGGTAAAGTAATTATCAAACTTAATAATGATACCTTCATCAAGGCTAAATTTACTTTCGCTTTGCACTCTCACTAACATCCCTGATTTGGAGATATTTAGCACTTGAACTGGTATCTTAAAAAAATCAAATAACCCGAGTTTGTCCACATATAATACCGGAAACGGATCCCAATAAGTATAACGAGCATGATCACGATCACGCTTGAATGACAGATCTTTTTTTACACTAAACATGGTATATCCGTATGTGTATGTATATTTTCAGATGCGCAGATGCGCAAATTGAGTGTATTTAAGTTATTCAATATAACTGAAAATTGATAAGTTATCGCCTTAACAGTCTGTAAAAATAAACTTTCTTAGTTTTAGCTATTGATATTAATCAAGCTATGTAGAATCTTTCTTGTACTTAAAGCTTATCTTCATTAAAATACTAATACGAATTGTTTTTATTTAGGTATTTGGACTGTGGCGCAAATTCTTATCGTCGATGATGATATACAACTGTGTGAATTACTAACTGAAGTTTTAACCGAAGATGGTTACCAAGTGCATAGCGTGCACTGTGGTGAAACTGCCCTCGATTATATGCAGGCTAAACCGGTTGATTTAGTTTTGCTTGATGTAATGTTACCAAATATTAATGGCTTGCAAGTCGCAAGACGTATTTGCCAACGCTTTGCTACGCCGATTTTAATGCTAACGGCATTAGCGGATGAAAGTGCCATGCTCGATTGTTTGCAGGCTGGTGCTGATCAGTATATTGCCAAACCTTATAGCGTACCCGAACTATTAACCCGCATTCAAGTGATGCTACGGCGTGTCGGTTTGGAAAAGCAAAGGCAAAACTTGGGTGGCGAGAGTTCCGTTCTCACCCAGTTATCACGTTTGTCATTAACTGGGACTGAAGCTGAACTACTGGAATACCTGGTTTCTCGCCATGAAATTGTGGTGTCGAAAGGTGAATTGCAAAAACAAGTATTAAAGAAAGACTTATGTCCGTTCGACCGTAATCTTGATATGCACATAAGTAATATCCGTCGCAAGATGGTGCAATCAGGCTTGTCGAAATTACATATCAAAACGGTTCGAGGTAAAGGTTACAGCTTCTTTGAGCATGTCGGTAGCATGGCAATATGAGTAAAGGTATTGTGAATACTGCGAGACAGTTATTTTTTTTAGGTGATCGCCAAGGACTGGCGTTTCGTTTATTCAGCTACTTCGCTATTACGTTGGTACTGATCCTGAGCTTACAAAGTATTGCTGAAATGGCGTTAGTACGGGTATTGCTACATTTACCCGCGACGGTTAAAACTGAAATGTTAGATCTTGCCGAGCAGGCTAATGTATTGCTGGATAGTAAAGACAACGAAGGCAATATAGACAGTCACAAATTGGCAGCATGGGAGGCGGCACAGTCGAGTTATTTGTTTGTGCTTAATGATGATTTCGAAGAAGTCAGTACCCGTGTTATGCATCCGCATTTTAAATTTAAACTGCGTTTTATTCGTCAACTCGATACCATTTTAGAAAAGCATGTGAGTAAGCCTGTTATTGGTTTGCCGTTACGACCTGGTTATCAACTTGTAGTGCAGTTTTCTGATAAGCAACATCCCGCCCATTACTTCCCTTATTACTTTGCCGCGATCCAATTTGTGATCACTAGTATTCTGCTCGCTATATTTTCACTGTTACTGGCGCGGCATTTACAGCAGCCGTTGCATCGTTTACAGGCGGCCAGTCGCGGTCTAGCTGAGGGGGACTTTAGTATTCGGGCATCGCATCAAGTCGGCAATAGTGTGACTGAGTTTAATCAGCTAGCACAAGACCTGGATGATATGGCGGAACACATAACCTTGCTGATTGGTAAGCAGAAGAAATTAATCACAGATGTATCCCATGAATTAAGAACGCCATTAGCACGGCATAGTTTGATCTTGCACTTGTTGCGTAAACGCTGTCCACAAGAAGTGAGTGGGTTGTTAGATAGATTAGATAATGAATCGACTGAAATGAATAACTTGGTGAGTGAGATATTAGAGTTTGGTCGTTTGGGGCATGAGAATGTATCTGTGAAACTGGTGCCAATCCAGGTCGAGTCCTTGTGCCAGATCCAAGTCATGCAAAATGAAATGGATTTAAAACCCCAGCAGTTGCTAACCGTTGAATTAGATAATGCCACCCCCATGGTACTTGCTGATAGCCGCTTATGTTTAAGGGCTATCAAAAATGTGCTCGAAAATGCTATTAAGTATGCGGGTGATAATGCCGTCATTGTCGTCATGGTACGTCAACAAGATCATTATGTTGAAGTCATTGTTAGCGATGATGGTATTGGCATACCTCCACAGCAACTAGAGCGCGTATTTGATCCATTTGTACGCATTGAGCAGGCGAGAAACAAACAGTCTGGCGGTTATGGACTTGGACTAGCAATTGTAAAGGAAGCAATGCTGATCATGCGCGGCGAAGCGATAGCGGAACTTAATGTAAATAATGGCGTCACGGTAAAATTACGCTTCCCTATCCAATAATGGTTACTTATCACTAGGCTTTTATGGAAACAGCTTATTTCACTGTGAAATAAGCTGTTTTATTATTCGATAAAGGTCAATAAACCCCCACTATTTCTGCTTCATTAATCTTTTCCCTCATTTCAATTGCAAAGAATGTAAATTTAATGCAAATGGTAATGATTATCAATTAGAATTATGTTCATCAAGTCGACCTACTGTAGTAGGCGTGAAATTTAAATTAATGAAAATGAATCGGAGATAACGGAATATGTTTTGTAAAACTCGATTAGCTGTCGTGATTGCGACTGTGTTAGCAGCGCCAAGTGCTTATTCTACTGAAACGGTAGAGACTGATGAACACATGGAAGTCGTAGGCCGAGACTATGGTTATAAAGTTGATACCAATAGCACTGCAATGCGTGTTGAAGCAACACAGCTGGAAACACCGGGACAAGTAATGGTGATTGATGAGCAGCTAATTGATGAGCAAAGAGCAAGCACACTAGGTGACGTACTGAAAAATGATTCAAGTATTTCTGCTGGCGGTGTAAGCCGTAACCGTGAATCATTTAAATTACGTGGTTTTGGATTAGATAGTGGTAGTGGTTTCTTACGTGATGGCAAACAGCATTGGTCTCACTACCGTCAACCTATTGAATTACTAGAGCGTGTTGAAGTATTGAAAGGTCCTGCAGGCCTACTTTACGGTAAATCGGCACCAGGTGGCTTAGTAAACATGGTTTCTAAAAAACCAACTTACGAAACCCAAGTTAACATCAGTCAAGACTTAGGCTCTAACAATGATTCACGTACCACTGCAGATGTAAGTGGTTCATTAAATGATGCACAAACATTACGTGCGCGTGCTGTTGTTTCAAAACAGAGCTACGATTCATGGCGTACCTACAGCGATGGCAGTACGCCGTCGACAGAACGTTTTGTTGGTGGTCTATTTGTTGATTACGACTTAAATGACAAAGTAACTGTATCTGTGCATTACGATAAAACCAATGATAACGGCAGTGTTGATTCTGGTGCTTATATCGTTGATGGTAAGCCTGTTGGTGGTGATGAATTTATCTGGGATGCTGACTGGTCAACGATTGAAAATGATGTTGAAAATATTGGTTTTGATATTGCGGCACAATTATCTGACAACTGGAATATGAAATTAGGTTATAACAATCAAGACTTTAAACGTCGTGATATTGAAAGTTTTACTAATCCAATTCCAGATAAAAATGGCGACATTACTTATAGTGGTTACGATCGTTTTGATCATTGGGAGTTTAATACTGCCTTTATTGATTTTGTCGGTGAATTTGATGCATTAGGTATGCAACATCAAACATTGATTGGTGCTAACTGGCTAGGTTATTACTATCTTGGCCAAACGCATAAAATTGGTGGGCAAACGGCTAAGCCTGGTGATTCTTTAGAAAAACCAGACGGTTTACATTACAGCAATGGTTCGGTTAAAGATCCTACAGAGCGTGATTCTTACGGTCTCTATGTACAAGATATGGTTACGGTTAATGACCAATGGCAAGTGCTTGCTGGTCTGCGTTTTGATCACGAAGTAACGGCTAAAGATACTTACAACAACTTGTTACCGAAACTAGGTCTAATTTATCATCCGCAACAGAACGGCTCTATTTATGCGACTTACTCAGAAAGTTTTGAGCCGAAAGATGCAATTGATAGTATTAATGATATCAATAATGGTAAAGAGCTTGATCCGGTAAAAGGTAAGTTATACGAGCTTGGTTCGAAATGGGAACTGATGGATAAGCAACTGTTTGTATCCGGTGCTGTCTTCGATATTACTCAAGAAAATATAGTCATTTCACAAAAAATTGGTACTACCAGTCAAACTGAAACGACCCAAGCGGGTAAACAAGTTCACCGCGGTGCAGAATTCAGTGCGATGGGTTATGTCACTGAAGCTGTTTCTCTTAGCGGTTCAATGACTTATTTAGATGCTGAAATTCATGATGCATTTGATACCGCTATTGATGGTAACCGTCCTGCTGATGTACCTGAGTTCTCTGCCAGTGTTTGGAGCCGTTACTCGTTTGCGAACAACACAGACGTAAACTTAGGTGCTATCTATGTTGGTGAACGTTTCGGTGATGAGAAAAATACTTACAAGAAAGACGCTTACACGCGTTTTGATACCGGTATTGCCCATACCATTAATTACGATAAAGACATGGACCTAGTATTACGTTTCAACATTGAAAACTTGTTTGATACGGATTACTTAGCTGGCGGTAGCCAAACTAAAACTATCGTTGGTGAGGGCCGTAACTACATGGCTTCAATCCAATTACGTTACTAAGAATAATGGCAGCCATATGCTAAGCGAATATACGCTCAAGCTAAATAGCTAAAGCCTTCATAAACAGCAGCAATCGACTCTTGGATCCAATAGATGTCGGTTGTTGCTTTTTGTGGTTTGAATCCTTTTAAACTTTAACTCGAATGTTGATTAATTATGCTTTTAAAAAAACCTTACTCTCTATTGTTTGTTGCTGCACTTAGCAGTATCACGTTTAGCAATTCAGTGCTGGCGCAAGCTAGTGATAGTGCACAAGCGATTGAGCATGCTCAAGCTCAGACGCATAACATGAATAACAGGGCTGCCACTAGCCAGTTAAACATAGATAGCAGTGCCGACCGTACTTTGAGCATGCAAGCAGAAATAGAACGTTTGCAAGAAGAAGTCGACAACTTAGCTGTATATCGCAACCATCTTGCTAAATTAGTTAACAATCAAAATCAAGAACTGAGTAGTTTAGATGAACAGCTAGCAGGGATTAAAAGTACCCGCCAAGGCATAGTGCCGTTAATGTATAAAATGATCACCGGTTTAGAAGACATTATTAATACCGGCAAGCCAATTAAAAAACCGCAACGTTTAGCGCGCCTAGATAAATTAAACGCGATGATGGGTCAAGCAGATGTCAGCGATGCCGAGAAATACCGCCGTATCTTAGAAGCGTATCAAATTGAAATAGATTACGGCACTAAGTTAGGTGTTTATCAAGGCGAAATAGCACTGGCGTCAATTGGTCAATCTATCACGGTGGATTTGCTCCACCTAGGTCGTATCGCCTTTGTTGCCCGTAGCTTAGATAGCCAACATTATTGGCAGTGGCACGATGAACGTCAAGAATGGGTAACGATCTCGGAACATACTGATGATATCGATAAAGCCTTCAAAATGGCCAATAAACAAATTGCGCCAAGCTTAATTTATCTTCCTGTGACGACCGCTCAACGTGTAGGTACTGCCCAATGAAACCATTTAATGTAATGAACGCTCCAGTGCTAATGAACAAAGCACAATCATTTTTAACCCAGGCATTGGTTATTAGTGCGTTAACAGTCAGTGCGCATACTTTTGCTGCGGATAATGTGGCCAATGCTAATAATGCAGCGCGTGTCGTGAGTGAAAAATTACTTAGCGATACTGAGCAAGACAATAAACAGCTAACCAAAGCATTGAAACAACGTGAAGCTAATTTCAAATTAACAGAACATGAAATAAAGCAACAACGCCAAGCATTATTAACTCAGCAGCGCCAATTGCAAACTGAAACCGAGTTATTAAGTCAGGTATTTACCCGTAACGAAGAAACATTAGCCAAGCAAGAAACACGATTACGCTTAGAAACTGGTAGTTTGGGTGAGTTGTTTGGTGTGGTACGCCAATCGGCAAAGCAACTTAGCAGCGAGATTAATACCGCGGTAACCGCTGTTGATCGTGCGACCTTCTCTCCCATCGTGACAGATATTGTTGCGGCGAAAAAATTACCGTCAATGCTGCAATTAACCGGTTTATGGTCAGCGCTATCAGAACAAATTAAAGCCAGTGCTGAAATCAAATCAGTAAACCTTGCTGTGATTGATGGCGCAGGGCAATTAACAGATAAACAAGCCGTGCGTCTTGGTAGTTTTGGCCTCGTCGGTGATCAGGGCTATCTCGCTTGGAATAGCGAAAAGCAAACCGCAACCGCTTATCTAAAACAGCCAGAACAAGGCCCTGTTGCTGCAGATCTAGCTGCTGCTAATTCAGCTATTAACTCAACTGATAGCTTTGTGGTATTGGATCCGTCTCGTGGTTTGATGCTGGCACAATTGGCAAATACCCCAACCCTAAAAGATCGTTTGGAAAATGGTGGCACAGTCGGTTACGTGATCATTGCATTGCTTGTGGTTGGTTTGTTGATTGCGCTGGTACAAGGCATTAAGTTGATGCTTGCGCGTCGCAACATCCAGCAACAGTTAGCTAACCCAAGCCAGATTGGCAACAACCCCTTGGGTCGTATTCTGCAAGTCTATGTAGACAGTAATGTTAAGTCAGCACTGCATAATAGTACCGAAGCGTTAGAACTGCGTTTAATGGAAGTAGTTGTTGATGAGCAACAAGGTTTAGAAAAAGGTCTATCAATGCTGAAGTTGCTGGCTGCATTGGCGCCGATGCTCGGTTTGTTAGGTACGGTAACCGGTATGATTGAAACATTCCAAGTGATCACTCAGTTTGGTAATGGCGATCCGAAAGTAATGGCTGGCGGTATTTCAATGGCGCTGATCACTACGGTACTCGGTTTAGTGGCTGCGATGCCATTATTACTGGCTCACAATATCTTAAGCACACAAGCGGATAATATTCGCGATACGCTGGAGAAGCAGGGCATTAGCTTAGTTGCAGCAGAGGCTGAAAAGCTAGCTATTAGTGCTTTTGAGGCTTTTGAAACTAGTGCTGTTGCAACCAGCGCAGAGGCTATTAACGCTGAGCAGGCGGTTCCTCTTACTCAACAAGCGGGCTAACGGATGCATTTTGATATTAGTGCAATTGATTGGCTCGAAAGCGTCAATCATTTTATGCAGCAGGGAGGGCATATCCTATATTGGCTTGCCGCTGTCGTCATGCTGTGTTGGTTTTGTGTCATGGAGCGGTTGTTGTATCTGTATGGTTATTTCCCTGCGCAACAACGTCAATTGTTAGCGCGTTGGAATGCACGTGAAGAGCAAGATTCTTGGCATGCTCACGCTATTCGTGGTGGTTGGCTGTTACAGGCGCAACAAGCTCTGCAGCAAAATCTTAATTTTCTAAAAGTGCTGGTGGCTATCTGCCCTATGTTAGGGCTGTTAGGCACAGTTACGGGCATGATCAGTGTGTTTGACGTCATGGCGACATTGGGTAGTAGTGAACCTAAATTAATGGCATCGGGTATTTCACTGGCGACGTTACCGACAATGGCGGGCATGGTTGCTGCGTTGGCGGGGATGTTTGCTCATGCGCGTTTAAGCAAGGCTTGTGATAGTCGTTATAACAAATTAGAAAAATTATTAAGACCATCTATTAAGACCATCTATTAAGACTATTTATAAGGAAAGATCATGAGATTTAATCGCCGTTCAGCCGCTCGTGAAGATGCGCAAATTGATATGACTTCGATGTTAGATATCGTGTTTATCATGCTGATCTTTTTTATTGTCACCAGTTCATTTGTGCGTGAATCCGGTGTTGAAGTTAACCGCCCTCAAGCAAGCAATGTCGTTAGCCAAGCTGGCGCAGGTATCTTTATCGCGATAACAGCAAACAATGATATTTATATTGATAAACGCATGGTGGATGTCGAGCGTGTTCAAGCCACCTTAGAGAACTTATTACTTTCTCAACCAGATGCGTCTTTGGTGATCCAAGCGGATGAACACGCCTTTAATGGTACGGTCGTTAAAGTGATGGATGCCGCCAATGGTGCCGGCGTTAATGGTATCGCATTGGCGGCGGAGAAGTCTTAATGTTACGTTTTTTACTGGCGATACCCTTGGCGTTAGGCATGACGTTGGGTCTATTCACTATGATGGCTTGGATGGTTGATAACGGCCATTCAGGTAAACCTGAAGAATCAAACGCACAGGCATTTGATATTGTCATGGTTGAGCAAGAACGTGATGTGAATCGTCGTCAACGGGCACTGCCTGAACAACCTAAAAATGCGCCACCACCGACAGATAGTGTACCTGTTGCCAATGCCGAATCAACAACCTTAGCCTTGCCTGATATGCCAGTACTTGGTATCGATATGGCCGGTATTGGCGTTGAAGTCGGGTTGCCTGCAATTGGTGAATTTACTGCTAATCAGCAAGCTATGCCCTTGTATCGTGTGGAGCCGCGTTATCCATCTCGCGCCATGAAACAAGGCGCCCAAGGTTGGGTGAAGATGTCATTCACGATTGATACCTTAGGCCGCCCAGTTGATATCAAGGTGCTGGATGCTAAACCAAGACGTTTATTTGAACGAGCAGCAGTGAAAGCATTAAGAAAATGGAAGTATCAGCCCAAATTGGCAGAGGGCAAGGCGATAATGCAAGTTAACCAAACACTGACCTTGGAGTTTAAATTAGAGCGATGAATTTATTATCTTTAACTGTATTTTTAGCTGGTTCTAAAGCCAAATTATACAGAGGTAAAACCAGTTTAAATAAACTACAGCTTAATTGGTTATTAGCGCTGACATGTTTTTTCACCGCATCTGCTTATGCGAGTCCTCCGCAGTTAACGCAATTTATTGCCGGTAAGATCCAAGCAGCGCAGGCTCTGCAGCAGCAAGAACGTTACAGTGATGCTATTGAGCTATTAACGGATTTAACCCCAAGGCAAGACTATGATAAAGCCTTTGTACAACGTGTATTAGGTATTTTTCATTGGCAACAAGAGAATACTCAGCAAGCGGTGAAGTATTTATCCTTAGCGGTTGATAGTCAGTTATTACCTAAACAGCAAGCTTGGGTAACGCAGCGTATGGTCGCCGATATTTTACTTAGCCAGCAGCAGTATAAGCAGGCGTTAGCACATTACTATGTGCTCGTTAATGACTATGCATTAGTCGATGGTGTACTGGTAAATACGGCTTTAGACAGTGATAAAGAAATCGATGTAACGGTAACGAAAGGTAAACAAAAAACATCGAATATCAAGCGCCAAGAATTTACAGAGCTGTGGTTGCGCATCGCCCAAACTCATTACCAATTACGTCAATGGGATAAAGTGCTGAGTGCCGTTAACGCCTATGAAGGTTTAAATAATCAAGGTGATCAAGTACAGGCATTAAATTTACAACTGACGGCGCAATCACAGCTGCAACGCTGGCCAGCAGCTATTGCGACATTAGAGCGTATTATTGCTGTAGAACCGGATAAGTTATTATGGTGGCAACAGCTTGCTGGTTTACAGCTACGAACCTCGCAGCCACAAGCGGCATTAACGACCTTGATTTTAGCTCAACGTCAGGGGCTTAAACTAAGTACAGCAGAGCGTCGTACGTTAGCGCAGCTGTATGTACAACAAGGTATACCGGAACAAGCGGCACTCGAATTAGCATCTTTGGCAGCAGAAACAGCTGATAATGATAAACGTCAAGCCTTGTTGGTTGAACAAGCGCAGTATTGGCAGATGGCAAAAGAATGGCAATACGCCATTAATACCTGGCGTGATGTGGTTAGCTTGTCTGTAGACGGGGTAGGGCAATACCGTTGGCCGTTAGCACAATTACTATTGCAACAGGGGCATTATGATGCTGCGTTATTAGAACTAAATCATGCTGAAATCCAGCAGGATAAGAGTAAGAAAGAGCAGGCAGCTATCGAATTAGCCAAAGTACGTGCTTACTATAAACTGCAGCAATATGACCGCGCGATCACCCACGCCAAGCTTGCGCAGCACATAGTGCCATCAGCGAGTGCCAAAGGCTGGCTTAAATACTTGCAGCAGGTACGTCAGATTAATAGTTAGCACTAACATACATTATAACCCTAAGGCTGTTATTTTAAGCTAATGTCGGATGACTCTCCGGCATTAGTCTCCCGAGCAGGTATCGACTTATATTACAGATATGCCTGTGTTACGAGTACGTCCGACATTAACGGCGAATGTATTAGAAACCGCGTGTCCATAACCGTATAGATTCCTCTTCACTATTTATATGAGCTTATATGACCTAATTCTGGCCCTGCATTGTTCAACGCGAATGATGCGGGACTTTTTTGTGTTTGAATGATTAGCCGCGTAATAAAGCTAATAACGCCAATTCAATAATTTGGGTATCATTTAGCTGCTGATACTTGTCTTGTTGTTTCAGTGTTTCCAGCATGTTTTTGTGGGTTTTACTGAGCTTTAGATAATGGCTATTAGCATCCAATGCGGTCAAATTCTGTGTTTGCAGTGATTCTGTTATAACGCGTAAATAAGCAGGACGTAGGTGAGTCGTTAATATCGTCAAGTATTGCTCAGGATCTTTGCCTTGATATTCAGTCACGGCGATCTGCACGTCGATAGAGACGTTATTATCGATAAAAATCTCATCAAGCTGTTTAGTGGCAATATCCGCGGTCACTTTACGGCTGAGTTTACGGGCGTCATCGTTAGATATTGTAGATGAATCGCTGTTAGGATTTGTCACGTTATTTTTACCTTTCAATGTGGTCATGTAATGTGGTTATGTATAGAGCGTTATTTATTTCTAAATGGCTGCGTTAGCATATTCTGTAGTTGGTATTCCTTGGCGTCACGAAAATACGGTAAACCAATCTGCATCTGTTGATGACCTAATTTAGGTTGCGCTTGGTAACTGCCAAATAAACGATCCCACCAAGGTAAACAAAAACCGAAATTATGATTGGTTTCTCGCCCATTAGTTGAGTGGTGTACCCTGTGCATATCTGGCGTCACTAACAAGTAGCGCAGGTAATGGTCGACCTTAATTGGCAATCTAATGTTGCTGTGATTAAACATCGCGGTCAGATTCAATAACATTTCAAATAATACCACGGCAATCACAGGGACACCCAAGGCAATAATAACGGCAATTTTGATCAGCATAGATAACACTATTTCGATGGGGTGAAAGCGGATAGCTGTGGTGAGATCGATATCTAGATCGCTATGGTGCATTCGGTGTAAACGCCATAGAACGGGAATTTTATGGAATACTCGGTGCTGAAAATAAATAGCAGCATCAAGCAGCATTATAGCTAAAACAACGATTAACGTACTAGTCATTATGTCTGCTTCAGCCATTAGGGTGACTAATCCCCAGTGCTGTTGCTGGGCATACAAGGCGGCATCAAGAGCCAAAAATGGCATCAGTAGTTTTAGGGTGAGATTATTCAACATCACCATGGCAATATTGTTGCCCCAGCGCTGGAGTTTTACCACCGTTAGCGGTCGTTTCGGTTGATAGTGCTCCCACAGGGCTAATATTATAAACAAACCAATAAACGCACCTAGTCGCAGTGCATTGCTGTTGCTGATAAACCAGTCGCTCATAGTTTCTCCTGATGGGCTGTTTGTCGTCAAAGATGTCTTAATGCATTATTGTGCGTTATTGCCAAGCAAAGTGCACTTAATCTTTATTGCTGCAATAGACATATATCAATTACAACTAACCAGTGCTTCCGTAACATGGTGGTTATATTACTACTGTTTGTTATTTGAGGCCTTTATGCACACTATTCCTGATTTTATGACTGCGCAACATCGTCATTGTGATGATTCTTTTATTGCTGCTGAATCTGCAGTTTCGGCAAAAAAATGGCCAGAAGCTGATAGTCAATGGACTATATTTACCACCGACCTTGAGATCCATTTACAACAAGAAGAAACGATTTTATTTCCAGCGTTTGAACAAGCGACGGGGATGACGATGGGACCAACGCAAGTGATGCGTGCTGAACATGCGCAAATGCGTCAATTAGTGGCAGAAATGACACAACAATTGTCTGTGCAGAATAAAGAGCAATTTTTAGGCTTTTCGGAAACCTTAATGATCTTAATGCAACAACACAATATGAAAGAAGAGCAGATGTTATATCCCATGACCCAGGCGCATTTACCTGATGCCGATGCGGTATTACAGCAAGTTAAAGCGTACTCATAATGGCGATAGACTTACAACCAATTCAGCTGCAAGCCATTAAAATACAACCGACTAAACTGCAAGTGATTCAGCTTGATGTCAGTGAGCTCGCTATGCCAGAGCCTATGCGTCAAGTATTACAGGCGTTAGCGGTATTAACGCCTGGCCAGTGTTTGGTTATTCATCATCGTAAAAACCCTACGCCGTTATACCCCAAGTTAGCCGAGTTAGGGTTTGTCTACCGAGTTGATATTGATTATGCAGGTAATGACTCGTCAGCACTTTTCGATAATTCTAATAGTGATAGTAGCAGTGACAAGGCAAAACATGGTGATGGCAGCGGTGAAGATTTAGCGGTTGTAATCAAGGTCACTTTTAAAGCCGATGAATCGGCATTAGCGTCATTTTCCGAGATGGAAGTGGAATGAATCTTACAGGGTTAGATTTTGATAACATACCGCCATTTTCAGTACCGATGCGGTTTTTTTTTGTCGCGCCGGTATTTGCATTAATTAGCGCGTTGATTATTGCTTTTGCCGGGGAGTCAATGTGGTTAAGCCGCTGGCACCCAGCCACTCTCGCGGTTACCCATGCCATGGTGCTCGGCGTTATTTCGATGATCATGTGTGGGGCTATTTTACAGTTATTACCGGTACTGGCAGGCAAGTCTTTGCCAAAGGTTAAGCTGATTTCAACGCTGACACTGGCTTTACTGTCGATAGGTACTTTGTCATTGATGACTGCATTTTTCGCCAATATGTTTGGTTTGCAGAGTAATGTATTTTTTACCCTTGCAGGTGTAACGCTTACGCTTGGGTTCGGTGGCTTTATCAGTGCGATATTATGGCTGATCCGACAGCGAAGTAAGGCGAATATATCAATCAATACTATGCGTTTAGGCTTTATTGCTATGCTGGTGGTTGGCATTATTGCGAGTTTGCTCTTAGCCGATTATTTGTTCGCCAGTCAATTCAATATCACTAAACAACTCACCGATAATCACGCTAGTTGGGGATTAATTGGTTGGGTCAGTTTAGTTATTATTGGCGTTAGCTTCCAAGTTCTGCCTATGTTTCATGTTGCACCTGCTTTTCCGCGGTGGTGCTCGCGTTATCTACCTGGTTTTCTGTTCATTACATTATTGATTTATACGTTAGTCACCTTGGGAATGACTCAATTTACTATTATGACCGTTCTTGATATTGATAGCGGTAGTACGGTGTGGGCATTCATACAGGCTATTTGTACTGGTTTATTACAGCTTGGCTTGATGGTATATGCCGTCACGGCTATGCATTGTTTATACCGACGTAAACGAAAAATTAATGATGCCAGTGTCACCTGTTGGTTTATTGCCTTAGCTTGCTTATTTCTTTGCTGTGCGGTTAGTTTAGTGATTAGCTTAATGATGAGTTCAATAACGAGTGTAGAAGCTTGGTTACTCAGTTTTGGCTGGTCACCGTTAACGTTAGTATCGGTGTTCATCTATGGTTGGATATTAAGTGTGATCATGGCGATGATCATCAAGATTGTGCCTTTTTTGGCATACCTACATCTGCAACGTCAGTGTGGTTTTCATCTGCAAGCATTTGCGCTATTGCCTAATATGCACGAGTTATTGAGTAAGTCGCGTATGCAGTATTTATTATATAGCCATGTGTTTAGTTTATTTGCTTTGTGTATCACTTTATATCATTCCGCGAATTACTGGATATTATCATTAGCGATAGTAGGGCAGTTTGGCTATTTATTATTTTTGATGGCTAAGGTGAGTGGCCGTTATCGTGACATAGCGAGTGCTATCGATGAGGCGTTATTAACTTAGTGCATTAAGTTTTAATTAATGCACTAGGTCGTAAGGTAACTAAAGAGTAGTTAAGTAGCTACGTAACTCAGAGCAGCTAAATAAGCTAACTAGTTTACAAACAAGCTTAAGACGTAAATAGTACCCAGCTATAACCAATAAACATAATTAACAGTACTGCACCAGAAAGGCGACCGAAGCGATAGTTTAGTTTACTGTCTACAGCGATTAACTCATCTGTTTGTTGCTCAGGATTCAAATCAGAACGACGTTTATTTACTGCAAAATAAGTCATGGTGAACGAGATCACCATAAATGCAGTCATAATCGACAGCATTGGAATGTCACGTGTTAATACTTCTGCTGGCAGTTGTAGACCATCACCGATTAAACCTGGGAATGCCAGTACACCTAATAAGTTAAAGGTATTTGAACCAATCACAGTCGCGAATGCAATCTCTGGCATACCACGACGAACACCGGCAATCGCAGCCGCTAGTTCAGGTAAGCTAGTACCAAATGCCACAATCGTTAAACCAATTAATAAGTCGCTTACGCCCATTGCTTTCGCAAGCTGTACACTACCCCAAACCATGATTTGTGAGCTGATTAATAGTACGATCAGCATCGCGATAGTTTCGACTATTGCACGTGTTTGACTCACATCTAAAAACTCTAACTCGCTTTCAATATCATCTTCTGACGATGATTTCGCCAGATAGATACAGTAAAATGCCAGCAATAAGATCAGGATAAGACTATCCCACATGGTAATTGAACCATTCGACATTAATGCGATCACTGCAATAAGTGCGATAACTAGAATCGGTAATTCACGTTTAATAAAACGTACTTGAATTACCAGTGGCATAAACAAGGCACAAAGTGCTAATACTAAGCCGCAGTTGATAATGTTAGAGCCAATCGCATTACCGACAGCAAGGCCTTCTGCACCATTAAATGACGCAATCGCGCTAACGACTAATTCTGGGAATGAAGTACCAAAGGCAATGACGGTCATACCAATAAACATGACAGAAACACCAAACTGTTTGGCTAATGTGGATGATACTAAGATAAGACGGTCGGCACTTACTGTGAGTAAGATGAAGCCAATTAATACAGCTATGATAGGTAATAATAAAGACATAGGATTCTCGTACGAGGGCATTTAGACATAAACAAGCGACACCCCGCCCTCGAAAGTAGGTGTTTACTTGTTCAAGTCTCATCAAACTTAGTTTAGCGCTATTAGCTTTAAACTAGGTTGAATACACCACGACCTGTGGGTCAGTTATGTTGATGTATTCCTTCACATGGTGAAGCGACTACTCCCTCGAATAGATACGCGCATTATAAGATAGAATGGGGTTAACGCAAGCAGAAAATGTCATTAAATTACGTTATTTTAAAAACATCTAGAGGCATAAATAGTTATATCTATGGATAGCCTTATTTAACCTGTAATTTAGTTTCTTAACTGCAAGCTAATTTGGACGACAGCATGGTCAGTACTTTCGCTATCACGCTCATAGATAGGGTTAATCAGGTGACGGTCATAAGTATGGTAGTTACTGACTTCATAAAGACTGCGCTGATACTCAGCATTAAACTCACACGATAATAAGATGTAATCTAATACCGAGCCTTTGTTAAAAAAGTAATGCGTAGCAGGGCGAGGGGCGGGGGTAATACTTGCGACTGCACCATTTTCCGCATGTTGATATAAATGCCAGCTATCTTGCAGGCTGAATTGTTTTACAATATTTTGTGCTTGCTGGTCTGAATTGAAACGTAATGTATTCATGGTTAAATGGGATAAAACACCGTCGCGATCATTATCTAATCGGTCATTGAAATCACCCATTAACATCATCGGATTATTAGTCGCTAGTCGACGTTGGATCATTTGTTGGAATAATAATGCCGCTTCCGAACCGCGCTGCATCGACGATCCCCAGGTTCCACACATCTGCTTGGTGAAGGCATCTAACACTGCTCTAGTCGTTGCTAGTTCGTTATCTTCACTTTCTAACATTGGCCGTTTAGATTTGAAATGCACCACATAGCAATCTGTTGTACCTAAGTGTGGTAATACAATACTGGCGCGCAGTGGTTTGCGGCTAAATTGATATTCTGCTGATAACCCCATGCTCACAGCAAGTTCGCTATCAGGTATGACTGCGGTGATATCTGTGATCGGGTAACGTGAGGCTATTGCTACGACTGGGCTACGGAAAATATAGTCCTCAATAACATCTGCGCTATCGACAACTGCAAAATAGGGGTAATCACATTCTGCCACTAATGCTTTTAATGAATCAGGGCTAAACACTTCTTGAAAACCAATCACGTCAGGCTGATGTTCGGCAAGGTAATCTCGTATCCACTTTTGCTTTTTCTGCCATTGTTGCTCGTCATAGATACGATCAAAATCATAACAAGCAAACGGTGGTTCGATGTAATTGAACAGATTAAAGGTGGCAATTTTTAGCATAGGTAAGAGATACCAGATAGAGAGAAAACAACAGTTATGGTTATAACAAGCTTAGCAGGATGGGGCAAGTAAGTTTTGCGTCCTCATTATTTACAAAGCGCTTAAGGTATGTTGCCTAATAACTAACTCATTATTCGACAGGCTGTTGTCTTACGTGTGTTGCATTATTGAATTTTTATCAATAAGTCATTGATAAAAATTGCTTTGCCCTGTCTTATTATAATTATATTAATGAACCATTATTGTAATTTACTGTAAGTTATTGTAATTGAATGTTCGATGAATTGTTTTCTTAAATGTGTTTGTTAGACTCCGCGCCTTATTAGTCTTTAGAGGTAGTATGATGAACAACAACACGCATTTAACAATGGCAATGACGGCACTTATCAGCAGTTCATTTTCTGTATCCGCCAATGATCATCTATTTACCTCTACAGATTTAGAATCGACCAACAACAGTAACGTGAAACATATTGTCGGTATTGAACAAACGCAGGTGGTATCGACTACGTTAACAGAATCTGAAAGTGAGTTACTCAGTGCTGCAGAATATGATCGCTACGAACGTAACTTTCCTATTTGGGCACAAGAAGCTATCGATTTAGGGCATGAACTACCAAAGCCATATGGTTTTAGCATGACCTATATGAAGATGGAACAGCCATTGGTCGTCGACTCAGTTGCCTTTAGCGGCATTGGACCGATTATTGATGATCGCGTGAAAGTCGGCACATCGACAGCACAACAAGAATCAGAAACACTTACTTTACGGGGTGATGTTTGGGTATTACCGTTTTTAAATGTCTATGGCATTCTCGGTTACACTCAGGGCAGCAGTACAGCGATGGTTAGTCCCGTTGTTGATTGGTGGATACGGGATCCTAAGGAATATGGACCATACGCTTTTGAATTGAATTTTAAAGGTATTACCTATGGCGCTGGCACCACGATTGTTGGTGGCATTGATAATTGGTTTGCCTTGCTCGATGTCAACTACACCAATACCGCATTAGATATTCTCGATGGTGAAATCAGCTCTATTGTCGTCTCTCCACGTGTTGGCTATCGCTGGAAATTTAAAGGTCATGATATGCAGTTATGGACTGGCGCCATGTATCAGAATGTAGAACAAACGTTCGAGGGCAATCTTAGTGACATAGGTGTTAATTTACCGGGTAGATGGGGTAATGGTAAATTTAAAGTCGAGCAACACCTTGAAGACAAATGGAACACCTTAATCGGTGGACAAGCACAAATTACCAACAATGTCGATCTGCTCATGGAAGCAGGTGTAGGCACTCGCCGTAGCATGATGGTCAGCCTAGGGTATCGTTTTTAATGACTGCATCTTTTAATGCTGTAACCCACAACATAGGCCCTAATAAAATACAACTGATTAAAGTGTCTATTTTTGCGTTTGGCGCTATGTTATTAACTGCTTGCAGTCAAGATTGGCAAGTTCGTTCATTACCAACTGATGAAGCTGTCGCTGAAGCACTAACGGCGCAGCCTGATCGGAATGTGCTTGCAAGTACCGAGTTAAATGGATTTTCCAGCTTAGCGATGCCAGGTGATGTAAGACCATGCTGCGCCTTTGGTAATGCGCAAAAAGTCAAAGTTGGAACATTACAAGTGCCGTTCTTTCGTTATGCTAATACGCTTGGTGCCAATGATATTGGCGCACATGCTTTTGATGCGGGTACATTCAGTTATGTAAAAGCCTTGCCAGACGGCAGTAGCAGCGGTGAAAATAATGGCCAGATCTATACGCGACTTGGCGGCTTCATCGATTTAGCCCATGTACGTGACACCGCTGATAACAGCATCATTTTGTTTTATAAAATTTATAAGCAGTTAGGTCAAGAAGCAAGAATAGAGTTACCGCCTGAAATTGGCCCGCGTTACATTCAATTAAAAGCCTTTGACATTGAACATCTTGACCCATTACAGCGCTGGAATTTAGCCGCAGATATGGCTGCAAGGTTAGGCTATTTAATGGCGGAGTCTCATGAAATAGCACAATGGCATGGTTATCGCAGTTGGGCACTTTGGTCTGAGGAAGTATCAGCTTATTCACCTGAAGATATTTACTCAAATATGCTTGGTGCTAAGATCGCATTAGCGTTAATTAGTAATAACTTAGCGATGAACAAAACTTTGTTTAATCAACACATGAACGGCTGGCTAACAGCTGCAATCAATCAACTTGAGCCAGTAACAGCTGAGCAAACTAATGCATTGTTTGATGTGATTGACGGCGATTGGTGGGATTCAAATGAACCATTGCCAAATAAGTTTATGTTATTAAAACGCCATTATGCCTTGGGTGATGTTCAGTCGCCGTATTTGGTGGATAAACAAGCCGCCCAAGCACATGCTCATTGGCCTTTGCTAGCGCCACTCTATTTACCAGGGGAATGTTTGTCAGAGGATCGCCAGCAAGGTGAGTGTCAGCAAGAGCATCAAGCCAAACAATTATCGCTGCCACGTTACAGTCAGGGTATTGATATAGATGTAACGGCAAAATTGTGGTTATTTATTGATGATAAATTTAAAGCTAACTTTAGCCATATACCTGCAAAACTGTGGTCGCATGGTTTTACCAGTGAGCAATTTTTAGCATTGTCTGCATATAACCAGGTTGAAGATGACAAGCAGTTAAAAGCCAAGCGCCTGGATGATAAATCATGAGTCGTTATCGAGCAAAGCTAAAGTCACGGTTACTGCTCTCGGGTTTATTCGTGCTGACGACGGGGCTGAGCGCTTTTGCGGATGACGGCAGTTATATAGATGAAAGCAACTATGTAGATAAAAGCGCTAGCGCCGAGCAAGGTAGTTGGATTGATGGGTTATTAGAGAACCTTGGCGCTGATGGCGAGTATAACCAAGACAAGGTGATTGACTTTAGCGTATTACCTGGACCTTTTTATAATCCAGAAATGTCATTTGGGGTTGGCGTTTCGGCAATTGGCCTTTATCAAGTAGATAAAAATGATCAGGTGAGCCAGCTATCGTCATTAATTATTAACGGTTTTGCTTCTGCTAATGGGGCGCTGGGGGTTGCTGTTGAAAATAAAACATTTTTACAGCAAGATACCCTACGGTTTTATGTTGATGCCGTTATCGCAGATGCACCTGAAGTATATTATGGCCGCGGTTATGATGAAAATAGACTGGACGGTAATAAGGTGACATTTGATAATCAGCAATTATCACTGGCGCCTTCGTTACGCAAACGTATTTCCGTGCAAAGCTTTATTGGTATTGGCATGGATTTTAACTATAGTTCAGCAGATGATATTGATAGCTTGGAATCGACAGTCGATAGCAGTATGTTGATGGAGAGTAGTCGTAGTGTCGGGGTTAACTTATTGGTTAACTATGATAGTCGAGATAGCGTGCTGAGCCCGAGTTCTGGCCGTCTTGTCGAGCTTGATTCGAAGTGGTATCGTCAAGAGTTTGGTAGCCAAGCTGACTTTAATGTTCAATCGTTATTATATAGTGAGTACCTGAGCATAGGTGAGAGCGGTGATGTATTAGCATGGCAAGTTCATGGCCGTTTTACCCAGGGGGATGTGCCTTGGGATCAACTTTCGGCGTTAGGCGGTGGCGGGTTGTTACGTGGTTATAACTCGGGACGCTATCGCGATGAACAAATGTTATTAGCACAAGTTGAATATCGTTTAAATCTGCCTGGTCGACATGGCATGGTATTTTGGGGCGGTGCTGGTGGGCTTGCCGATAACATTGATAAATTATCCACAGATGAGCTATTGCCAACGGCCGGCGTGGGTTATCGGTTTGAAGTAAAACCCAAAGTTAATCTACGCTTAGACATGGGTTTTGGTAATGGGGATTCAGGATTCTATTTTAATGTTAATGAAGCGTTTTAAGCGCATTTATTAACACGTTTAACGGAATTCATGAAAATACAGTTAAGTATTGTTTATAGATCTTAACATGAATGAAATATAATTAGGTTATATATGAAACATGTGACAATTATCACTTTATAGGCAAGCCTGCTGCATTATCATTGTTTTTTAATATTTACCGCCATTTTTAATACTGATATTTATAGTGACGGTTCTCTCCGGTTTTAAGGAATATGCTATGACTACTGCAAACGTTTTTCACCTTGGTATCAATAAAGCAGACTTACAAGGTGCCGAATTGGCTATCATTCCAGGTGATCCAGCACGTGTCGAAAAGATCGCACAGCAAATGGAAAATCCTAAATTTTTAGCAAGTCATCGAGAATACACGGTTTATTTAGCCGATTTAGAAGGTAAGAAAGTTGTAGTGTGTTCAACTGGTATTGGTGGTCCATCGACTTCTATTGCTGTTGAAGAACTTGCGCAATTAGGTGTAACAACATTTTTAAGAGTTGGCACAACTGGCGCGATTCAAAAGCACATTAATGTTGGCGATATGATTGTCACAACAGCCTCTGTACGTCTTGACGGTGCAAGCTTGCATTTTGCGCCGATGGAATACCCTGCAGTAGCGGATTTTGCTGTTGCGACTGAAATGAAAGCCGCTGTAGACGCTGAAGGTATTAAGGTGCATATGGGTGTTACGGCATCAAGTGATACTTTCTACCCAGGTCAAGAACGCTACGATACATTCTCTGGTCGTGTAACACGCCGTTTCCAAGGTTCTATGCAAGAATGGCAAGATATGGGCGTGCTTAACTTTGAAATGGAATCTGCAACACTCTTTACTATGTGTGCAAGCCAAGGTCTAAAAGCAGGTTGTGTTGCTGGTGTTATTATTAACCGCACCCAAAAAGAGATCCCTGATGAAGCAGCAATGAAGCTTGTTGAAACAAGATCGATTAAAGTTGTTGTTGATGCTGCTCGTCGTATGTTGACTGCTTAGGCTCAAAATATTGTCAGCACTTAATTATTGAAATATAAACAGTATTATAAAAATTGTTATAAATAATTAAGCTAAATATTTCGTTTGGGATAATTAAATTTCAAACGAAATATTCCCTCCTGCTTTTATCCAGTACTATTTCATCATCAAATCAATTAAGGATTTACGATGAAAAAGCTACTTATAATGATCACCGCATTTTTTACTCTTAACGTATCAGCTATTACGACTGCAGACGCAGCGGTAGGCTGTAAACGTGCTGGTGGCGTTCAATGTCAAGAGCATGGTCGTGTAGGTAAACCTGGCCAAGTTGTTAGAGCTCCAGCTAAAGTAATCAGAGCACCTAACTACCGAGCACCTATTTATCGTGGTCGACCTGTTGTTGTCGTAAATGGATACCAACGTCCATCTTGGTATCAAAATCCACTATTGATGGCAATTGGTGCAGCAATCATCATTGATGCTGTTAGTGGCGAGCCGAAAACTGAATCGGGCCAGAATGTAGTCATTCTTGGTGAAGGCGACGAACTATCAAAAGTATACGAAAAAGATGACACTGTTTATTTAGTGATGAAGTCATAGCCGTGGGATTAGCTATTTTGACTTAGATCGTTGAATCGAGCATAACCAGTTAACACAGGGTTTAGTCATCAATATAAAAGCCAGTCTACATATGTAGTACTGGCTTTTTAGTTTTTACTGCGTAATCGATTTGTTAGGCATAACTTAATTTGTCAGGCGTAAGTTAATTTGTACAGGAAAAATAAACCGCTTTATCACCAGCAGACCATTGCGGGTATTTATACATAATATCAGTAAATAATATTGAGCTTGTATGTCGGTTTAACCAAGCGCGTAATTTAGGGTAGGGGGCTTGCTCGAACCAGACTTTATCAACACTTGCAAATTGGCGGATGAAGGGAAAAATAGCAATGTCTGCGAGACTAATATCTTCATCAATAAGGTTATTATGTAATCTCAGTAGCAGTTCTAGCTGAGTCAGAAAATGGCTGCCTTGCTCGCGATATTGCGCTTCAGTAAATTCAGGGTGGCGGTCAGCGTATTTATACTTATCTAAAATAGCTTTGAATTCGTTATCATTCTCATCGATCAGTGAGCTGATCTGTTTTTGTAAATTGGACTGGTTTTGGCGGCACCAATCATTGCTGTCATTTTGTGCTAGCGCCCACTGCATAATGTCGCGGCTTTCATCAATGACCTTTTTATCTTGGGTGACTAAAACCGGTACAGTGCCTTTAGGTGAGTAAGCTAACAAGCTCGTTGGTTTATCTTTTAATACCACTTCTCTTAATTCAACTTCAACTTGGCTATAACAAACCGCGAGTCGTGCTCTCATTGCGTATGGGCAACGTCGAAACGAATAAAAAATAGCAGGGCGAATAGGTTGCATTAATAGACTCCAACATAAAACATTTAAGATATTGAGATTAAACTATCTAACGTTGTTTTACTGTATCAAATCATCGCGATATATACATTAAAATGATTATATTATTAGTCTTGTATATACCGCAGGTATGTTAGTATTCGCTCGAGTTAACTGAACAAGTTTAAGGTATTAGATTTTAATGAATGAAAAAATGGGCTTTTCATTACTGGAATTAACATTTGTTATTGTGGTTCTTTCCGTTCTAGCTATGTTTGCTATCCCCGAGTACACCAAAACACACCGTGAAGCGAAAGTCGCAGTGCTAACGGATCTGCGTGGCAAATTAACCAACGCGGTTGATACCTTGAAAACAGCCTCCAACATCGCATCGCGTAAGCAGATAATTAACGGTCAAACGTATGTCCAATATGACGTCAAACAGTACTATCTCGTTTCTGGGCAACTACTACATCCAACTGAAATCTGCCATATCCTCGGATTAACCTCTGGCCCCCTTGTTGAAGGCACCACTATTACTTCAAGTGATGGCATGTATACCTGTAAAAATGTAAGCCCGCAACAGAGTTGGATCAGAATGAATAAGCTGGAATCGACGGACTGCGCATTATCCTATACTGCGCATTATAATAATGAGTCTATCGCTAATGTTGAGATTAAATTGACAGGCGACTGTTTGGAGTGAATTGACACTTAATTTACGCTGTTTATTTATACACCTGTTAACATTTACTTAACCTTGTCTGCTTTCTAAACTTTCGATTATTTGTTTCATTCGAAAGTGATGTGCCGTTTGATTAGAAATACACTTTCAATCAAATACCTATTTGTGAGTATTTGGTGGATATATTGCTGAAACCATTTTAATTTTTGCTCATTTTGAGTGATAATGCCGCGCCTAGTCCGTTATCTATGCATCACGCAAACAGACTAGCGCCATATATTCTATATCTTTTCGATAAAATCTTTAGGAAATTAAACCATGGTAAAACCTGAGAATAACAGTATTGTCATTTTTGGTGCTTCGGGTGATTTAACAAAACGAAAGCTACTCCCCGCGCTTTTTCACCTTTATGTCAATGAGCTGTTACCTGAAGATTTTTCTATTTTGGGTGCGAGTAAAACTGCATTTACGGACGATTCATTCCGTGAAAAAGTAACTAATGATTTAATCCTAAGTGAAGGTATTACTCAGCAACAAGCTGAAGATTTCAGTAAGCATTTGTACTATATCTCAATGAATATGACAGATGCAGACAGTTATGTTGCTTTTAAAGAGCGCTTAGAAACGTTATCTGAAAAACATAATACGGTTGGTAATGCTATTTATTATATGGCTACACCACCCAGCTTATATGCAGCAATTTCTGCCAATTTAGCTAAACATAAATTAAACAAAGATCGTAATGGTTGGAAACGATTAATCGTTGAGAAACCGTTTGGTTATGATCTTGCTTCTGCAAACGAGTTAGATGAGCATCTACATACTTGTTTCCGCGAACGTCAGGTCTACCGTATTGATCATTACCTAGGTAAAGAAACAGTACAGAACTTATTGGTATATCGCTTCTCTAACGGCTTGTTTGAGCCGCTTTGGAACCGTAGTTTCATCGACTATGTTGAAATTACAGCGGCTGAAAGCTTAGGCGTTGAAGAACGTGGTGGTTATTACGACCATTCTGGCGCAGTACGCGATATGCTACAAAATCATTTACTTCAAGTGCTTGCTCTTGTAGCGATGGAGCCGCCTGCGGTAATCAACGCAGATGCGATGCGTAACGAAGTGGTTAAAGTGATCCAAAGCTTACGTCCACTTGAAGAACAAGATCTACGTGATAACCTAGTACTAGGCCAATACACCAAGAGTGTAGTAAACGGCAAAGAAATGCCTGGTTACCGTAGTGAAAAAGACGTTGATGAAGATTCACGTACTCCTACATATGTGGGTATGAAGATGATGATCGACAACTGGCGTTGGAACGGCGTACCTTTCTATGTTCGTACAGGTAAACGTATGCCAGAACGTTTGACTGAGATCGTGGTTCACTTTAAAAAGACACCACATCCAATCTTTGGTCAGAATGCGCCTGAAAATAAACTAATCTTGCGTATCCAACCAAACGAATCAATTCAAATGGATTTTGGTTTGAAAAAACCAGGTGCAGGTTTCACTGCTCAACAAGTATCAATGAGTTTTGACTATAATAGTTTAGAAGAAAATAACCTATTAACAGCTTATGAGCGTTTATTACTTGATTGTATGAAAGGCGACGCAACGTTATTTGCCCGTTCAGATGCAGTTAAAGCATGTTGGGAATTCGTGCAGCCAATCTTAGACTACAAAAAAGAAGCAAAATCTTTATTTGGTTATAAGTGTGGCAGTTGGGGTCCGAATAAAGCAGATGAAATGCTTGAGAAAGATGGCCGAGAATGGCGTTTTTCGAGTGAAGAAGTAATTAACTAATTCTTCACTAATTAACTCATAAACTAGGTTATTAACTTATAAATCAGGTTATTAACTTATAAATTAATAGTAGCGTGGGATCATGATGGATTATCGTACTTTTGAAACACCAGAACAAGTTGTTGAGTCACTAGCTTATTCACTTGTTGAATACAGCCAGCAAGATAAACCGGTACATATTTCGTTATCAGGTGGCAGTACGCCAAAGCTTTTATTTAAAGTTTTAGCACAAGCACCATTTGCAACGAGTATTAGCTGGGCTAATTTACATTTTTGGTGGGGCGACGAGCGTTGCGTAGCACCTGATGATGCTGAAAGTAATTTTGGTGAAGCTCAAACATTATTATTTTCTAAGGTAGCGCTACCGACAGAGAATATTCACCGTATTTTAGGTGAAAATACACCAGAACAAGAAGTCGTGCGTTTTGCCCAAGAGATGCAAGAGTGTATCCCTGCGCATAATGGTTTGCCTTGTTTTGATTGGATCTTACTTGGTATGGGTGGTGATGGTCATACAGCATCATTATTTCCTGGCCAAACTGATTACAATGATGAAAATATTGCCATCATTGCACAGCACCCAGAGTCTGGACAATACCGTATTTCTAAAACTGCACGTCTGTTAGCAAATGCAAAACGCATTAGCTATTTAGTGTTGGGCGAGAGCAAAGCTGAAGTAATTAAGCAGATCCATGATAATGCAGATGCTGCCCTTGCTTATCCAGCTGCACAAGTTAAAGCAAGCCAAGGAACCACTGAGTGGATCTTGGATGCAGCAGCGGCAAGATTAATTAATAACTAAGACATAGACCAAACGGTTTAATTCAATGTACTTAGCGTAAAAGACCTGTTAGTTAATACTAACAGGTCTTTTTTCGTTCACCTGCTTGTTTTTCATACGAGTTACAAATATTTAATTTCTCATAAAATAAACTTTAAAGCCCTATAAAGCGGTTATCATAAATTCAGCTAATATTAGTTTGAGTTACGCGCATAACTCTTCTTAAACGGCGTTTTAAGTACCTTCTCGACAGTGTTTTATTTACATTCTTTGTGTTTTTGTATTCAAGGAAGGTTTTTCAACTGGTTTAAAGCTGGGAATTAGCCATTTATGGTTATTTTGTAGCGCTGGATTTGAGATATATATGTGTGATTTCCTAATGTTATGTGTCATATTATGTCGAATGAAACGAAACGGTGGCAAAGCACCTTTAATAGCATTAAATATAATTATTGTTTAATTATTCTTTAATTTATAGTATTTGATAATACTGACATGTTTTCATTCTATAGTGGTGTAATGGATTAGCGTTGTTTTGTATTGAGCGACCATTTATAGATGAATATGTAAGTATAAGGACAAGCATGAACAACACACAAGATTCATTTTTATCTAGTTTCTTTAAACTAGAGTCAGCGGGTGGCATTACGTTAATGTTCTCTGCTGTATTGGCTATGATTTTAGCTAATAGCCCTGCACAAGGACTATATGCATTATTTTTAGATACACCAGTCGAGATTAAACTGGGTGGTTTAGAAATTGCGAAACCATTATTACTTTGGATTAATGATGGCTTAATGGCCGTCTTCTTCTTTTTAGTTGGACTAGAGCTAAAACGAGAGTTAGTCGAAGGTGAACTCTCTGATCCGCGTAATATTATCCTACCGGGTATTGGTGCTATCGGTGGTATGTTATTCCCTGCGCTTATTTATGTTTATTTCAACATCGATGATCCTGCAGCATTAAGTGGTTGGGCTATTCCTGCTGCAACAGATATTGCATTTGCATTAGGTATTTTGAGTTTGCTGGGCTCACGAGTACCAGTTAGTTTGAAAATATTCTTAACCTCACTCGCTATTTTTGATGATATCGGTGCGATTTTGATTATTGCTTTCTTCTATACATCGAAGATTTCAATAGCTGCACTTATCGTTGCGGCGCTTTGTATTCCTGTGCTAGCTTATTTAAATAAGCGTAATGTTGATTCGAAAGCACTGTATATCATCGTTGGTATTGTGATGTGGGTTGCCATGTTGAAATCTGGCGTACATGCAACATTGGCCGGTGTTATTCTTGCTTTGTTTATCCCAATGCAGTCAAAAGATAAATCATATTCACCGTTGAAGAAGATGGAACACGGACTACATTTTGTTGTTGCCTTTGTTATCTTACCTATCTTTGCGTTTGCAAACGCAGGTATTAACTTATCGGGTGTTGGTATAGAACAAATTTTACATCCAGTCCCTATGGGTATTGCGTTAGGCTTATTTATTGGTAAGCAAGTGGGTATCTTTGGTCTATGTTGGTTAGCAATTAAATGTAAAATTGCGCAAATGCCAAAAGGCATGGATTGGTGTTCTTTATATAGTACCGCCATCCTATGTGGTGTTGGTTTCACCATGAGCTTATTTGTTGGTTCACTCGCTTTCGAAGAGACTGGCACCAACTTATTATTTGATGAGCGCCTTGGTATTATCTTAGGTTCATTACTCTCTGGTGTGATTGGTTTCTTAATGCTGAGATCATGTCTATCTAAGCAAGAGAAATTAGCGAAATAATTTAACGCTAACATCATGATAAAAATATTAAAGCACCCTCGATTGGGTGCTTTCTTATATCTAACGTTTACAAGCTTATTCCCCCTATTATTTCACTCATAAGTCCAGTCGCTTATATCCAAAGATTACTTATTTATCAGTTGAATATCTTGATTAAACAAGCTACTTTAATAGTTCAAAATGTAGTTATCATAATTAGAGAGCGTAGTCTTGAGTACTATAAAATCGATATTTGAACGTAATCGCGCATGGTCAGAACAGATTAATGAACAGTTCCCAGACTTTTTTGAACAACTTTCCAAACAACAGTCTCCAGACTATTTGTGGATCGGTTGTTCCGATAGCCGCGTACCTGCAAATCAAATTATGGCCCTGCCCCCGGGGGAAGTATTTGTGCACAGAAATATTGCCAATGTTGTTGTACATACTGACTTAAATTGTTTGTCCGTGATCCAGTACGCCGTGGAAGTACTTAAAGTTAAACATATTATTGTCTGTGGTCACTATGGTTGTGGTGGCGTTAAAGCTGCTATGGAGGGCGGGCAGCATGGTCTGATTGATAACTGGCTTCGTCATATTAAAGACGTAGAACGCTTCCATATGGATGATTTAAAAGATGTACGTCCTGAAGATAAGATCGACCGTATGTGTGAATTAAATGTTGTTGAACAAGTTCGAAATGTTTGTAATACCACCGTCGTGAAGCGAGCTTGGCGTAAAGGTCGTGAGTTAACCGTGCATGGCTGGATCTTTAATATCAGTAACGGTGTATTGAAAAGCTTAACTGACAGCATTAACTCGAGAGAGAAGCAGCTAGAAGTGATCACCAAATAGTTAAGTAGCGTAGGTTAAGAGCCTTAGCTTAGGACCTTAGGTTAAGAACTTAATGTAGTATTAGGATAGGACTTTAGCGCTATAACACTATATAGTACGCATAAAAAAAGCCAATGAGATAACTCATTGGCTTTTTATTACCTAACTATAAATGCATCTAAGATGTCATAAATTTTAGGTAATAAAAAAGGTGAACTAAGTTCACCTTTTTTGATAACTGTTTAACCGATTAATAGTAAACTATTAAAGAGGTTTAACGTTCTCAGCTTGTGGACCTTTTTGGCCTTGGCCTACTGTGAACTCAACTTTTTGACCGTCAGTAAGTACTTTAAAGCCATCTACTAAGATAGAGCTGAAATGTACGAATACATCTGGGCCATTTTCTTGTTCGATGAAACCGAAGCCTTTAGCTTCGTTGAAGAATTTTACTTTACCGATTACTGTATTAGACATATTAAAAACCCTGTATATATATATTATTAAAAAAATTGTTAAAAAACCAGGGTGTAACTTATATAAACAATACAAAACAATAATCAATACAAGTATTAACTAAAGATTATTCTACCGATATAAACTAGCCTAATTTCTTAAGACGAATTATACATGGTTAAAGATTCATAGCAATACACTCGTACATTATTTTTGTAAAATTGTTGTTTTCATTAATAAAATCAACGTATCAAAGGCTTGTTTGCTGGCTTTTCAGCCGCCAAAACTGCTATTTTATTCAATCTTAGTTCATATAGCAGCCAATTCACATGATGATCTAGTTTTTGAATTTCGCTGAGTCTGTAATGATTGCTAAGTTAGCCTTTACTGTTAGTTTAGTGGTCTATTAACTATAGTAAGTAGATGTAAGGTTTTGATATTAAAGCTTTATGGTGGTGAATGGAATAAGTGTGATCGTACACTGGATGTAGTGTGTAGGGATATATAAGAGACATATTAAGGAACGATAATGAGTAAGAGTTTTCGTAGACAGTGGTTTTTCAACCAAAAAAAAGTAGTAAAGCATTTCATTAATAAATAATAGGCATGTAATTTAAAGTATATTTCTTATTGAGTAGACAGCGCCTTCCTAAATTGTCAGTAAATAGTACTATTTACTGACAACAGGTTACCGACAACAAGTCATTTAGCTAAATGCTTAAGCCGCATTTTCTTCTTCTACACGTGAAATGTATTTTTCCATCGCTTGATCTGAAGATAAGCCACGTAATTTATCCCATGCACTCCACTTAGCAAAACCAACCATATCAAAGATAGATGGCTTCTTCGCTGCTACATCACCTTCTGTTGCTTGCTTAAATAATGAATAAAACTCTAATTTTGTTTCTTGTGAAGGTTTTTTCTTTGCAGTGCCATTTTGAACTTGCTCTACTGTAGCGTCGAATTTAGCGCGTAGGTCTGTCATTGTATATTCCTTTATCTATCTAAATGGTTAAATCAAAAAGTACTTAAATATCATTACAACTAGCAATGTCGTAACGCACCTACTAATGAGTAGTTAAGCTAAAGTGAATCTTACCTTTATTTCCTGCTGAATACATCCTTTTATTTCAATTTTAGGTATGAATTTAAACAATAAAAACCCTTATTATTCAAACTAATAACTTTTAAATAAGTATGATTATTCTAAATTTACTCATCATCTCATCCGCGGATACTAAGGACCTTTATCTGAGTTAGATTGGCTTGTCACCCGAATGATTTTTGTGCCCAGTGCTTTGCTATCAATAATGTCGTGAACTAATAATAATTGATATGGCGCAGGAATAGTCGGAGTCTAGGATGAAAGTGGATAATTAAACTTGATATATACGTGAGAATATATATCATTACCCATTTGTAGTTACGACCTTTTGGGTGTTAATAACATGTATAGCGTTGACATCATCAATTCAGTAACACTAAACTCATTTTTCTAAGTAAGATATGATAGAACAACAATCGAAGAGACAAATATCATTATTCGAGGCCGTATTGAATAATTTTTCTATGCTACAACGCTGCTTGATGTTTATTTGCGTTATTTTAGTCGTAAGTGCATTAGTATTCACGGAACAAACAAACATCACCTCATTTTTGTTTTCTAATTTGCCGATGGGCATTGGGTTAACAAGCAACTTTATTGCCCCGTTAGTGGCGATTGTACTGCTAGCAATTTCTTGCTCTGCTTATTTTGGTATTGTTTGCACGGATAAGATGGCAGCATCATCGCGACAAGCGACAAACAGTGCTGGATTCTTATCGGAATTGCGACTAACGCTTGTATTCGGGGCTTGTTTCGGCTTATTGACGGCTATTTTATGTAGTTTAATTTTTGTTATTGCAGAACCGCATTTACCACAAGCGTTCCTTCAGTATCATCAAATATTTAACTCGTTAGACCTGATTCTAATTGGGTTGACAGCGGTGCTATCCAGTTCATTATATTTGTCAGTATTCATGTTACCGCTATCAAGTTTGTTATCAAAACTGATGATTTTTGAAAATAAGCCTTCAAAGTTTAAATTAACCACTAATACTATTGTTATTTCATCGATCATATTGTCATTGTTTATGGCTCTATCTGTGGCAGTGGTGACAGCTACTTTCTCAATAAATCTTATCATCTTTATTGTTGTTATATCTGCTATCACGTCCTCAACGCTAGGTTTGCTATATTGGTTTGTCGGGCTGGAAGCGAGTTTGATTGCAAACCTGGTTTATTGCTTACTGGTTTCTTACCTTGCACACATTTTCTTATAGTTGGGTTTGTTTCGACTTGAATAAATAGAAGTGAATAGCGCGATTTAGCGAGTCATCGCGCTAGTTTAATATCGTTATTTTGTGTGTGGGGTATTACATACCGAACAGGTCGGTAGTTTTGGTAATTTCATTGTTTGAAACGACAAGGTAAGTCCATCAACGAGCAACACTTTCCCCGTCATTGGCTGACCAAAATTGGCAACCACTTTAATCGCTTCCATAGCCTGCATCGCACCAATAATACCCACCATAGGTGCCATAATACCGGATTCTACACAGCTTAATGTTCCGCTGCCGAATAATTGGCTGAGGCATTGGTAGCAAGGTTCGTTATCAGCATAGGTAAATACACTAATTTGACCTTCCATTCGAATAGCTGCGCCGGATACTAAGGGTGTGCGTAACGCGAAACAAGCACGGTTTATCTGCTCTCTTGTATCGACGTTATCAGTACAATCAAGCACAATATCATGCAGATCTATCAGCTTAACCATCTCATCTTCAGACAGTTTTGTGGTAATAGCCTGTACTTCACAGTGTGGGTTTATCTGTTCTAGCTCATATTTCGCCGACAGTGATTTAAACTCACCAATGCGGCTATCACGGTGCAGTAATTGTCGTTGTAAGTTGGACAATTCAATATGGTCAAAATCGACTAATGTCATCTTACCGATACCGGCAGCGGCTAAGTACTGACTACTGGCACAACCTAGACCGCCTGCACCTATTATTAATACATTGGCTTGTTTTAAGGCTTCTTGGCCATCAAAATCAAAGTGGCGCAGCACTATTTGACGGTTATAGCGTAACTCTTCTTGCGAAGATAAAATATCTTCGCAAGCTAAGCTGCCATCAATAGATGGGTTTGGCATTAATTTAAGATCTCGTTAAATGGTTCAATAGTGACTGTTTCACCAATTTCTACGTTGCCGCGATCTTGCTCGATAATGGCATAACAATTCGAGTGGCTCAAGCTACTGAAAACGCCAGAACCTTGGCTGCCTGTTGATACCACTTCCAGTTGACCTTGCGCATTAACACTATAAATAGCGCGTTGAAAGTCCATGCGACCAGGTGCTTTTTTCAGTTTAGTTGCAGCAATGGCATTAAAACGTGGTGTCGGCGTATAAACTTGGTTGGTCATCTTCGCTAATGCGGGTACCACAAGTTGATGAAACGTCACTGTTGCAGAAACTGGGTTTCCGGGTAAACCAAAGAACTTGCTGTTTGGTAATGTACCGAACGCAAAGGGCTTACCTGGTTTAATTGCTAATTTCCAAAAACCAATTTCCCCTAGTTCTTCGAGTAATATTTTAGTGTAATCAGCTTCGCCAACAGATACGCCGCCTGATGTTATCACTGCATCTGCCACGGCATCGGCTTTGATAAACGTTTCGCGTAGTAGGTCTTCGTTATCAGGGACAATACCAAAATCAATAATATCTAAATTCAAACGAGATAACATGGCATTGATACTGTAACGGTTACTGTCGTAAATCTCACCATTGCCAAGTGGCTGACCTAAGCTTTTTAGCTCATCACCGGTTGAAAAAACAGCCACTTTCAGACGGCGGTAGACTGTTACTTTATCAATACCAATCGTTGCTAGCATGGGAATATCACGCGGGGTAAGGCGACGACCTTTGGTTAATACAGCTTGGCCGATAGCGATATCTTCAGCAGCATTACGAATGTTGTCATGCATTGGCGGTAAACTTTCGAAGGTAATAAGATCACCATCTACTTGTGTTCTTTCTTGCATGATAACGGCTTCGCAACCTGTTGGTACTGGTGCACCAGTCATAATACGGATACAAGTGCCGAGAGGCCATTCTCCATCAAACGGTTGGCCTGCAAAGGCTTTACCAGCAAGTGGTAGGGTCATTGATTGATTGAGGTCGGTGATGCGAACTGCATAACCATCCATTGCTGAGTTATCAAATGGCGGGACATTCATTGGCGAAGAAATGTCTTCAGCGAGAATATAATCGAGTGCTTCTGCTAAGTCTAATGTCAGTGTTTCTGTTACTGCATCAATATTGTCCAACATTTCTTGCATCGCTAAATCCAGTGGTTTTAGCCCTTGTACGTCACAACATCCCATCATATACCCTTGTGGTTATTTTTTAGTTATATCGTCAATTATGACAAACTCAACAGGTTGGTGAAAGGATCTATAACAATAAAATGCTTAATTATGGCTATTTAAGCTAATTTGTTTATCTTATCAATTGTTAGATGCTATTATGCGGCAATATTTTTAAGTCGATCCGTTTGTGGAGTAATTAATGACCTGCCTAAGTAAAGAAGCTTTATTAGTCCGTTCAGTCTTGGAAGAGCGAGGGTTAGAAACACCAATGATCGTAACTGGGCTATCAAGCGCAGAAAAAAAAGAACGCATTGAATCACATTTTACCGAAATTCTAAAATTATTAGAGCTTGATTTAAGTGATGATAGCTTAGCTGAAACGCCACACCGTATTGCCAAAATGTACGTGAATGAAATATTCTCAGGCTTGGATTATGCGTCGTTTCCTAAAATCACTTTAATTGATAATAAAATGCAAGTGGATGAAATGGTTAAGGTAAGTGATATTACCTTGACGAGTACTTGCGAACATCATTTTATTACTATCGATGGTAAAGCGACAATTGCGTATATTCCACGTAGTAAAGTGATCGGCTTATCAAAGATTAACCGTATTGTGCAATTCTTCTCACGCCGTCCGCAAGTACAAGAGCGCTTAACGCAACAAATCTTAGTTGCACTGCAAACCTTACTTGATTCGCAAGATGTTGCAGTGAGCATTACAGCGACACATTATTGTGTGAAAGCACGTGGTGTGATGGATGCGACAAGTGAAACAACCACGACATCGCTGGGTGGTATCTTTAAATCACGTCCAGAAACCAGAGCAGAGTTTTTACACTGTCGCTAGTTAATAGTTAGTACATGATTAAGTAAACCTAAACTGCAATTCTCGAGTGCGTCCACTCTGTAGTTTAGGTTTATTCATCTCTTCAATACCCAAACCTTTAATACCTAAAACCAAACCTTCAATATCTACATCATCTTTTTAAATGGCAAAATTAACCTCCACCCGCTCACGTAACTTATTTCGCATTGCCACATTTTGTCATAATTCATCTTTGTTCATCATTTTAGGGTAATTTAATCGCCACACTTGTTTGGTTTAATGGCTTCATTGATAACCAATGAGTAGCTGACATGAAGCCGATATTAAAACTAACCACACTATGGCGATTAAACTACCAGCACCAACAATTTGCCCAGCAGTTATTACTGTGTTTTTTTGCAGTTTGCTTAGTGGCAACAACCAGTTTTATCGTCACTAATGCCAATAGTAGTTACGCCCAAGATATGGCGTTATTGACTATTTATGATGACAACCCGACGCAAGGTTTAGTTAATGTGGATGGTATTTATGCTGACGCAATCAACATAGATCGTCAAGCGAGAGTGGATGTCGCATTGGTAAAAGAACAGCTCAAATATGAACAAACGTTAGCAGATTTAGGCTTTGTATTAGAACAATATCAAATGATGGAGTTACAAGCGTTTAAGTTTGTTATCGATGTACCAACACGAGAACAAGTCGCGACTGTGATGCTGATGCATTTACAAAAAATGTTGATTGAGTTTACCGCGTTAAATCCAGATATTAATGCTAGCTGGCGAATAGATCCAAATAATGCACTTAGACTAATTGTGCAATTACATACCGAGCGACAACGAAATTGGGGTAGGGCGGGGTTTATGATTTAACTAGGGCAAATGAACTTGCCCTAGTTAACGTACTATTAATAACGACGAATTAATGATTACTATTTATGCACAGTATTTGTCATTACTTTTTATTGTAAATCGTGATGCTGATTAACCGGCTATTTTTTCAACTGGTTTAGCAAGGATATTACGTTTTTCTTTGTTAACTTCAGCGATATTAACGTAGATAACGTCACCTAGGCTATATTCAACTTCATCTTTAATGCTGATTTGACCGGTTTCGACTAAGCATTTAACTTCTTTCTTATTATCATGTAATAAGCTAGCAGGGATAAATGCAACCGCACCATTTTCAAGTAAACGCACACGTAAACCACCACGGTTAACATCCATAATACTGGCTTCGAATGCTTGTTTGCTTTCTACTGCAGGTGTTAGGTAATCAACATATAACCAAGACGAGATATCACGTTCAGCCATTCTGTGCTGACGGCGACGTTCTGACATTAAGATAACTTCATCTTCTGTTGCAGAACGTGCAGTGCCTTTCGTTAATGTTGCTTTGATAAGACGGTGGTTAAGGATGTCACCATATTTACGAATTGGTGATGTCCATGTTGCATAACCCTCTAAGCCCATTGCGAAGTGACGTTCTGCACTTGCACTGATGATGCTGTAGCTTTGCATACGACGTAAACGGCTATCTAACGCTGGATTGGCTTTTTCAGCTAACGTACGTTGTAATTCAACATAACCAGGTAGAGATTGGATATGTTCTTTAGTGCATTCGATACCGTGTTCAGTCAGTAACTCAACAACCAAGTCAATCTTCTCTGGATCAAAACCAGCGTGGGTATTAAATACACCGACATCGCCATTTTGACGGAATAAACGTGCTGCGGTGATGTTCGCTGCAACCATCGTTTCTTCGATCATTTGGTTGGCAATACGGCGATGCTCAACGTGAATAGCAAGTACGTTGCCACTGTCGTCTAGCTCAAAGCTATAATCTGGTTGGTCAGGGAATACAATGGCATTGTTTTTACGCCATTGTTGACGATGACGAGCAAACGTAGCCAATGATTGTAATTGTTCAGCCAATTGCGCTTCAGGTTGCCATTCAGTTGATATTTCTTCAATCCAATCTGAGACTTGTGTGTAAGACAGTTTGTGCTGTGAGGTGATCCAGGCTGTAAAGAATTCAAATTCTTCTGCTAGTGCACCATCTTGGTTAATTGTATAAGTACAGCATAGTGTTGGGCGTTTTTCACCTGCAACTAATGAACAAACACTGTCACTTAATTCACGTGGCATCATCGGGATATTACGACCCGGTAGATACACAGTGAAAGCACGCTCTGCAGCAATCTTATTTAATTCTGAATCTGCTGGGATATATGATGTTGGATCGGCGATCGCAACCGTCACTTTTAAGTTACCCTCTGCTGTTTTTTCAACAAGCAGCGCATCGTCCATATCTTTAGTAGAAGCTGAATCGATTGTGAAGAATGCTTTATCGGTAAGATCAACACGCGCAGTGTCATCTTTAAATTCTACCGAATCAGGCATTGCAGGTACGTCTTTGGCTAGATCTTGGCGTGCTAATGTAACCCACCATGGTGCATTTGGATCGGTGTCAGTCGCAACGAAACTTGTTACTTCTGCTGCAAAGCTACCATCTTTTAGTGCGTGAGATTTAAGTTGTGCAACAACCCAATCACCATCACTCACTTTTTGCTCACCTAAACCAACTAATTTTGCTCTAATTGGCATGTTGATAACAGGGCTGTCAGCAACAATGGTTAGTTTGTTTTTAGCAATGCTAATACGCGCAATAAAACGCGTTAACTTAGCTTCAACTAAGGTATCTGGTTCTGCTGATGTTTTATCACCGTTGGTTTCGATATATGCTTTAATTCTATCGCCATGCATGATTTTTTTCATGTGCGGCGGAGCGATGAAATAGCTTTCGCCATCATCCGCTTCAAGGAAGCCAAAACCACGTTCAGTGCCTTTAACTGTGCCTTCTACACTCGGCGTGTTTTGGCGCATATTTTGTTTTAATTGAGATAGTAGTGGATTGTCGCGAAACATGTAAAGCCTTCCTATAATGAATTGCGCACACTATACGACAGAGGAGGGCGAAGTTCCACCCCTGATACGGGGGGATTGTTGTAAAAAACTACAAACTATTTGACTAAGTTATTGTTACTGCTAAATAGTTTGTATTATAACGATTGCTTTACAGCAGCTTCTCAATATCTTTTACCATGCCTTTTGGAGAGAGCGTAGGTGCAAAGCGATCGACTACATTACCGTCACGGTTAACCAAAAATTTAGTGAAGTTCCATTTAATGCCTTTACTGCCTAACAGACCTGTTGCTTCTGACTTGAGCCATTTATACAGGGGGTCGGCATTATCACCATTGACATCGATTTTGCTAAACATGTCAAAGGTAACACCAAAATTCAGCTGACAGAATGAGTTGATATCAGCATCTGAACCTTGTTCCTGCTGCTTAAACTGGTTGCAAGGGAAACCGAGAATAGCTAATCCTTTACTCGCATAGGTTTGCTGTAACTCTTCTAATTCGGCATATTGATTAGTGAAACCACATTTACTGGCGGTATTTACGATCAGTACTGCTTGGCCTTTATAATCACTGAGTTTTTTTTGTTCACCAGTGATTGTTGTTACTTCGAAATCATAAAGTTTCGTCATCGTAAGTCCCCTTTAAATAATAAATAAGTAGAAGTAAATAGCAGTGTAAATAAATACATTGTGCGCAATATAGTGATTGTTGTGATATTAATATGCAAGCATTTTCTAATTGAAAATGGCTTTTTTACATTGCTTTTTAAGTAGTTGCGTTTGCGCTCACAGATTAAAATTATTAGTTGCCCTTGAAAACACTGATAACAAACCCATCTATCTATTAACGAATAAATTCAGATAATTTGTAATCTGAATCACCCCATTAGAACAAAGGAACAAGTAATGACTGATACAGTTAATACTGAGACTCACGGCTTTCAAGCTGAAGTGAAACAACTGCTTAAATTAATGATCCATTCTTTATACTCAAATAAAGAAATCTTTTTACGTGAACTTGTCTCTAATGCGGCAGATGCAGCCGATAAATTACGTTTTAAAGCATTATCAGATAATAGCTTATATGAAGACGATGGCGAATTACGTGTACGTGTTACGCTTGATAAAACGGCCCGTACCATTACCATTGCTGATAACGGCATAGGTATGTCACGTGAAGATGTTATCTCGCACTTAGGTACGATTGCACGTTCTGGTACATCTGAATTCTTTAATAACCTATCTGGCGACCAAGCTAAAGATTCGCAATTGATCGGTCAGTTTGGTGTTGGTTTCTATTCTGGTTTCATCGTAGCAGATATGATGACAGTGAATACACGTGCAGCGGGCGCAGCAGCGGACCAAGCGGTACAGTGGGAATCTGAAGGTGAGGGCGACTACCGTCTAGCTGATATTACTAAAGAAAGCCGTGGTACTGAAATCATCTTGCACCTACGTGAAGGTGAAGATGACTTACTTGATGCATGGAAATTGCGTCAAATCGTTAACAAATATTCAGATCACATCAGCATTCCTGTTGAAATGTGGAAAGAAGAACAACCTGAATCAGATGGTCCTGACGGTGAAAAAACACCAGCAGTACCGGGTGAGTGGGAATCGATTACCCGTGCAAGCGCATTGTGGACATTATCGAAAAATGAACTAAAAGATGAAGAATATAATGAGTTCTATAAGCACATCGCTCACGATTTTGAAGATCCACTAACATGGAGCCATAACCGTGTAGAAGGTAAGCAAGAATATACCAGCCTACTTTATATCCCTGCACGTGCACCATTTGATATGTGGAACCGTGAAAAAGAACATGGCCTAAAACTGTATGTACGACGTGTATTCATTATGGATGACGCTGAACAGTTTATGCCAACTTACCTGCGTTTCGTGAAGGGTGTGTTAGATTCAAACGATTTGCCACTAAACGTCTCACGTGAAATATTACAAGATAATAAAATTACCACATCATTACGCACTGCTTGTACTAAGCGTGTATTGACTATGCTTGAACGTATGGCGAAGAATGATGATGAAAAGTACCTTAAATTCTGGAACGAATTTGGTCAAGCATTGAAAGAAGGCCCAGCTGAAGACATGGCGAATAAAGAGAAGATTGCTTCTTTATTACGTTTCTCTTCAACATCGGTTGGCGGTCCTGCACAAGAAGTTGGTTTCGGTAAATACATCGAAAACATGCCTGAAGGCCAAGATAAGATTTACTACATTACAGCAGATAACTACACCACGGCTGTAAACAGTGCTTACCTTGAAATTTTTAAGAAAAAAGGCATTGAAGTATTACTATTAACTGACCGTATTGATGAGTGGTTACTTTCACACTTAACAGACTTTGATGGCAAGCAACTTGTATCAGTAACTAAAGGTGATTTAGACCTTGGCGACCTTGATGATGAAGATGCAAAAAAAGCCAAAGAAGAAGCGACTGAAGAATTTGCAAGTTTCCTTGAGCGTGCAAAATCTACATTAGGCGACAAAGTAGCTGACGTACGTTTAACACATCGTCTTACTGCTACACCGTCTTGTGTGGTAACAAACGAAGATGGCATGAGCAGCCAAATGATCAAGTTGATGGAATCTGCTGGTCAAGCTGTACCACCACAGAAATACATTTTTGAGTTAAATCCAGAACATGAAATGATTAAACGTGTTGCTGATGAAGCGGATGAAACGGTATTTGCAGACTGGGTGCAACTGTTGTTAGAACAAGCACAATTGACTGAGCGTGGTAGCTTAGATGATCCTGCTGCATTCATTGCGCGTATGAATCGACTAATTAGTTAAGTACATTTAAACAAACTTAACAGTGTGAATACGTATCTTCATCGTATTACTCACAAAGTTGTATACAAACAGGTAACAATTAAGGGCCGTACTTGAACACATCGGATTTCCCGTGTAGTCTAGCGGTTCTGAAATTTAAGCAATTTACACAAGCTAAGTCAATTTAAGGGCAATTTATGCGTATTATTTTATTAGGTGCACCAGGTGCAGGTAAGGGAACTCAAGCACAGTTCATCATGGAAAACTATGGTGTTCCGCAAATCTCTACTGGTGATATGCTACGAGCTGCTATTAAAGAAGGTTCTGAGTTAGGTCAAAAAGTTAAAGCTGTTATGGATGGTGGCCTGCTAGTATCTGACGAACTAATCATCGAATTAGTTAAAGATCGTGTTAAGAAAGAAGATTGTGCGAAAGGTTTCCTACTAGACGGTTTCCCACGTACTATCCCACAAGCTGACGCGATGAAAGAAAACGGTATTGACGTTGATTTCGTATTTGAATTTGACGTGCCTGATGAAGAAATCGTTAAACGTATGAGCGGTCGTCGTGTTCACGCTGCTTCTGGCCGTGTTTACCATACTGTTTACAATCCGCCAAAAGTGGAAGGTAAAGATAACGAAACTGGTGAAGATCTATCAATCCGTGCGGATGATGTTGAAGCAACAGTGCGTAAACGTTTAGGTATCTACCACGATCAAACTGCACCACTTATTGCTTACTATGGCAAAGAAGCGGACGCTGGTAACAGCAAATATGTTACATTTGACGGCACACAAGCTGTTGACGCTGTTAGTAAGCAATTAGCTGAACTACTTGGTTAATTCTATAGATTAATAGAGAGGGGTAACCCTTCGATTAATCTTTATACGGCTATCAAACCTCGAGCGTGCTCGGGGTTTTTTTATAACTAAATCTCAACGAGTTATTGGATCCAAGTTACTTAATCGCATAGAATAGAGTCACTCGTTAAACGATATAGTGATTATGTGTAATATGACTAAGCAAAGTATTTTATTGGTTAACCTTGGTACGCCAGATTCAGCCACACCAGCCGGTGTTAAAGCCTTTTTAAGACCATTTCTGTCTGATCCCCGCGTTGTCAGTATTCCTCGATTATTTTGGTTACCGCTATTAAACGGTGTTATTTTACCTTTACGTTGTAAACGTGTAGCTAAAGCCTACCAGTCGATTTGGTTTGATGATGGCTCACCGCTATTACATTACAGTCTATTACAGCAAAAAGCGCTATCGGCGATATTTAACGATGCAGGGCAAGACGTACAGGTTGAGCTCGCTATGACGTATGGCGAACGCAGTATTAACAATGCGATAGCTAAGTTACAGCAAGCAGGTGCTGAACACATCGTGGTACTGCCGTTGTTTCCACAATACTCATCAACCACCACTGCACCCGTATTTGATCAAGTAGCTAACTATCTACAAGCAACTATCGATGTACCAAGCGTAAGCTTAGTAAAGCACTACCATAACAATGCTGCTTATATTGAAGCATTAGCGTTAAGCGTAGAACGCCATTGGGCTGACAAGGGCAGAGCTGAAAAACTACTACTGTCTTATCATGGTATTCCTAAGTTTCTGGTTGAAAAAGGCGATATCTATGCTGACCACTGCGTTGAAACAACCGCACTGCTATGTGCGCGTCTAGGATTAGCGGAAGATGAGGTTGTGCATTGCTATCAATCGCGTTTTGGTAAAGCTGAATGGCTACAACCGTATACTAATGAAACCTTAGTAAAGCTAGCTGCAAGTGGTACGAAATCACTCGATTTGATCGCGCCAGCGTTTGCAGTTGATTGTTTAGAAACACTCGAAGAAATGGCAATTGAAAACAAAGCTGTATTTGTCGACGCCGGTGGTGAAGATTACCGTTTCATTGCTTGTTTAAATGATGATGAAGCGCATGTACGTGCGCTACATGCTGTTGCGAGTGAATACTTACGTTAGTGGTTAGTGGTTAGTGGATAGCTAATAGTTGATGGCTAGTTAATAGCGAGTTGCTCGCTATTTAGCTCGGATCAAGCTGTGCTTAGCGTTCGCAAGTTTGATGCTAACTACTTCGGCACGCTTCATGTTATTTACATTTTCCAAATCAGTGACAGAATAGTGCCGCTTCAGCATCCAATCCATAGGTTGCTGAAAGTTGTCTTCATCAACGATAAATGATTGATTTTTTAGCCCGCCTTCATCTACTTGTACGATCCATAAGCGCTGTTTACTGTCTAGTTGCGCGAGTAACCGCTGACTGAAATGTTGAAATGCATGTTGTAAGACTCGTCGTAATGACATGTATTTGAACTCTTCCCAAGAATGAGGAGGGATTATAGCTCTAAATATTCGCTGTGTAGTAGTGGCTCGCGCACATTATGGCGAAGGTAAGTGTACCGAATTGTAACAGGCTGCTTTGTTTGTGGAAAAGAAAAGGCAGTAACAGATAGGTGATGCTCTGTGTTTCGGTTACTGCCAAATCTTATAAAGCCTTCATTAATATTTTTGAACGACGCTGCAAGTTATACAACTCTTGTTTTTCAACCGGTAATTGCTCAAGCTCCACCGGCTCGAAACCACGTTCTCTAAACCAATGAATACTGTGTGTTGTTAGTACAAACAAGTTATCCATGCCTTGTGACTTGGCTTGGCGTTCAATTTCCTTGACCAGTAAGTCACCGCGACTCAGGCGGCGATATTCAGGATGGGTGGCGACACTGGCCATTTCAGCAATATTGCCAGAAAAACAATACAGTGAGGCACAGCCAATAATGGTGCCATCACGTTCAACGACAGTGAAGTGCTCAATGTCTCGCACTAGCTGCTCCCTACTGCGCTGTACTAGCATTCCTTGGTCAACTAAAGGTTGCGTCAGTAACATGATCCCGGGTACATCTTCAATTTTAGCAGGGCGTGTTTGCTCGGCGCTTTGGCGTACTATTTGAGTACCGACACCATCACGTGAGAACAGCTCTTGTAACAATGAACCATCGGTTTTGTAACTGACTAAATGACAGCGGGGTACACCTGCTAAAGAAGCATTAATGGCAGCGCGTAAGTAAGACGCTGTGCCAGTATTTATGCCACCTTGTTCTTCAAGTTCGGCTAAGCGTTGCTGTGCTTGTTCAGGAAACATTTCAGAAATGAGGCTACCGTTATAATCCAATACACCTTGTGAAGAGCAAAAGTTGATGAGTTTATGGGCACTGAGTTTGATGGCTATCTTGGTGGCAACTTCCTCGGCACTGAGGTTAAAACTCTCACCGGTGACCGAATAGCCGAGTGGGGGAACTACGGTAATGGCATTTTGGGCGAGTTGATATTCCAATGCATCGGTATCAACACGGCGAACGCGGCCGGTATGACAAAAATCCACCCCCTCATCGACCCCAATTGGTTGCGCAGTAATGAAGTTACCACTGACGATATTGATTTTCACACCGTGCATTTGGGTATTGACCAAACTCATCGAGAATGCCGCGGTAATTTCATACTGCAGCTGACCAATAACTTGTTTAATGAACGGAAAGGCTTGCTCATCAGTGACGCGCTGGCATTTATGAAACTGACTCTCACAGTTATTATGCGCGAGTATGCTATTAATTTGTGGGCGCGCGCCAAAAACCAAGACAATGCGAATGCCGAGAATGTTTAATAAGGCAATGTCATTGACGATATTGATGAAATTAGTATGAGCTATGGCTTCACCGCTCAATGTCAGTACGATTGTTTTATCACGATGCGCATTGAGGTAAGGCGCTGATTGCCGAAACCAACGTACTAACTGGTTATCTTGTTGACTCAATTCCATCTCCTTGGATTTAACATCTTACTCTAAATACTTATTTTAAATAATAGCTCTAAAGCTAATATTCCTTAAATCGGAGATGAAATCAAGTCACAGTCTATTGATTATTCAGTTTTCCAAAGAATATGGATAAACTTATCGTTGGCTTTTTTCTTGACCAGTACGCGGCCAAAAATATCACTGAGTAAATCTTTGTCGTCAACGAGGCCGATGTGTAATTCACAATATTCATCGTCATTAACACCCATCGCCACACTTGCTGGCCAATCGCTACCAAGATCGACGATATCAACAGCACCAAGATCTTCGAATTGCATGGCAAATAAGATTTGATCTGCAGGTGATAATTGCGTTTGCGCATCCTCTAAAAAGGCGTCATAGGCGAAGTCAATTAATTCATCTTCAGTTTTTAATAGCATAGGATTTCCAAGTTTAGGGTATTTTCGCTGGATATTACCTTAATCTCGGTAAGATAAGAATATTTCTTACAATATCCACGGATTTTTTATGTGATTTATAATTGCTTCCGAGTGAAATAGACGTTACATTGAATGCGGACAATATCACATTAGAGTATGAATGCCTGAGGGCGAATAAAGGAATATTATTAGTATGCATTATCAAACAGACGACGTCAGAATCCGTGAAGTAAAAGAATTATTACCGCCAATTGCAGTGTTAGAAAAATACCCTGCTTCTGATGATGTGACTAAAACAGTATTTGAATCACGTAATAGTATTAGCCAAATTCTTAAACAAGAAGACGATCGCCTTTTAGTGATTGTTGGACCTTGTTCAATTCATGACACAGAAGCTGCGTTAGAATATGCAGAGCGACTAGTGGCATTACGTGAAAAATATAAAGATACTCTCGAAATTGTTATGCGTGTTTATTTTGAAAAACCACGTACAACTGTAGGTTGGAAAGGTTTAATCAATGACCCTTATCTTAACGACAGCTTCCAATTAAATGATGGTGTACGTATTGCACGTAAATTATTGCTTGATGTGAATGCGATGGGTCTACCAACTGCAGGTGAATTCCTTGATATGATCACACCACAATATGTTGGTGACCTAATGAGTTGGGGCGCAATTGGTGCACGTACTACAGAGTCACAAGTTCACCGTGAACTGGCTTCTGGTATGTCTTGCCCTGTTGGTTTCAAAAACGGCACCGACGGTACAATTAAAGTAGCGATTGATGCGATTGGTAGTGCTAACGCACCGCACCATTTCTTATCAGTAACTAAATTTGGTCACTCGGCAATAATCTCTACTGCAGGTAACCCTGATTGTCATATCATCCTACGTGGTGGTAATAAGTCGACCAACTATTCTGCTGATGATGTAGCGACAATTACAACTCAGTTAGAGTCTGCTAAGCAAGACGTTAACATCATGATTGATTTTAGCCACGCAAATAGTGAGAAGAAATTCCAGAAACAAATGGATGTTTCGACTGACGTTTCAGGCCAGATCAGCGCAGGTAATAGTGCAATCTTTGGTGTGATGGTGGAAAGTCATTTAGTTGAAGGTCGTCAAGATCTAATTGATGGTAAGGTAGAAACTTACGGTCAAAGTATCACAGATGCTTGCATCGGTTGGGCTGATACTGAAACTATGATGGCACAGCTATCTGATGCAGTTGCTACACGCCGCACCGTTAAATAAGCAAGCGGTCAGCTAACTTGCATTGCAACGCTGTTTAGGTATATAGTTCGAGATATTATATACTCAAGCTATAAAGCACAAACTTTGGTTTGTGCTTTTGTCATTAAAGAGCGGACAACAATGAAACGAATTATATTTTCTCTTGATGAAGTTTTGCCGATTGAAGCGGAAGCACTCGCTGCAAATACTTTTACCCCTACTTATGATGATCTTTGGGATGCAAGCAAGTTCAAAGGTTCTAAAGTTGTTGATGAACATGGCAACACTGAAGTTGAAGCATTAAGTAAGGGCCTTAACTTCTGGCCAGATGTTAATCAACTGAATCCTAAAAAGCTGACAGCGCAATTAACCTTGATGGCTGAGCACGGTGTGTTCATTATGAACAACGTCTCAAGTGATATCTCGCCAATTGAGCGTGGCACGTTGGCTTATGCTGTTGGTTGCCATCCAGAAAAAGATGCTGATTTTCAAATCAATCAAGACGAGATCTTTGACGGTGAAATGGGTTCTATAACTATTCCACTGGAATGGGTTAATCGTTCTGTAAAAGCAGATAAGCAACAATTCATTATTGAATTGGGCGATGACGATGATGTACGCTTAATTATTAAATAAATAGTTATTAAGTAAATAGTTATTAAATAATAATTAAGTAATCGTACTGCTGTGAATTGAAGATACAAAAAAGCCTCTGTTTCTGCACAGAGGCTTTTTACATTTAAACGGGATAGCAAATATAGGCGACAGTATTATATCGCCCAGATTGGATCAACGACGTCTTTTCTTTGGCTTACGCTTCTTAATCTTCTCGCCTTCAAGCGCTAATCGCTCGATAACAGCTTTTTTCTCTGCTTCAGCCATTGCTGGTGTTTCTAAGCTAAGACGGCAGATTTTAGCGGTACGTAATTCATTGATTAGAATCGCAGCTGCTTTGTTTAAATCAACAAAACCGCCTGGACCTAAACAACCACGACCACGGCCAATGTCTTCTAACAATTCGATGTCTGTCTTGTCTAGGTTATCTAGCTTGTAACGCTCACGCATTGCTTCTGGGTAAGTTTTACACATGTACTCAGCGGCATACATACCGATATCATCATATTCAATCGCAGTATCTTTAATTGCGCCTGTTGATGCTAAACGGTAGCCTGAAAGTGGATTTTGTACTTTCGGCCACAACATACCAGGGGTATCTGATAAGACGATACCGTTATCAAGTTTGATACGTTGCTGTTGCTTCGTTACCGCTGGCTCATTACCAGTCTTAGCAATAATACGGTTAGCAAGAATATTAATCGTGGTTGATTTACCCACGTTTGGAATACCCATGATCATCGCTTTAATTACTTTGTCGGCACCTTCTTTATTTGGTACTAATTTGCGTGCTAGGGCAGGGATCTTTTTGATCTCATGCACTTCTTGCGTAGTAAAGGCATAGGCTTTAACGCCTTCTTCTAATTCTAGATATTCTAACCATTGCGCAGTAACAATCGGGTCTGCAAGATCACTTTTATTGAGAATTTTAATACAAGGGGTATCACCACGTAGCTCTGAGATCATTGGATTCTCACTGCTGTAAGGAATACGCGCATCAAGCACTTCGATAATGAGGTCCATTTGCGGCATTACTTCCGCGATCTCTTTACGGGCTTTATGCATGTGCCCTGGGTACCACTGAATTGAACTTCTAGTCATTTGAAATATAAACCTTTTATTTTATCTTTCGGTCACATGAGGTACTTTGTGGGGTACTAAATGTGTTGGTCTGAAAGTTGGTTGCTAAAGCAGCGAGTAAACTTTTCCTGCGATAGTCTGATAATTGTCGCTAGTTTAACGTAATTAGTGATTTCGGTCACTAATGGTTGGTATATCTATGCAAGTAAATTTAACTAAGTGCTGTGAGTAAGGCGGATTTTAAGCTACGCCGTAATCTACAGTATGTACTTATAATGTAAAATGCCACCGGCCTTATCTTTTAATTTGGTAATAAGCAGTGCCTTTATTATAACTAAATAAACTCAAAGAGTTTTAAGGATATAGTGGGCATATTTATATCGAACTGGCATAATGCGCGAAATTAGATACCAATCACCAATGATTTAAATTTTCGTGTATATAACGTTATTGCTGAAAAAGACACACTGTATTTATTGCTATATATCAATATGAAATACAGTGTGATGTTGTGGTGTTTTAAATAGATAAAATGAATTATTAGAATTAATAAAGGTAATGATATGCGTTGTATTACGAGAAATTTATTGTGTTTGGCTATAGGCTCATTGCTAGCTGGTTGTGGTGGCGCTTCTGATTCCGATTCTAGCTCATCAGCTGGAGTCGCAACGACAATGTCAGGTAAGGTCATAGATGGCTACATCACAGGGGCGACTGTTTACCTTGACTTAAACTTTAATAATAAGCGTGATGAAAATGAACCTTTCACGGTGACCAAAAGTGAAGGTGATTTTGACTTAGCTGTACCTGCTAGCTACCAAAAATGTTCGCAATATGTTCCTGTCGTTGTTGATGTACCAGTTGGTGCGGTGGACAGTGATGCTCCCAACATCCCCATTGATGAAGCTTATTCGATGGTATTTCCACCGTCTTTTGCACTAAGTGCGGATAAAGATCTTCTCAACTTAACGCCATTAACAACAGTTTTGTGGAGTGAAGTTGAAAAAGAGTTATCAAAGTCACAATCATCAGCTTTAAGCTGTGAATCGATATTGGCCGATCAACAGCTTAGATATGATATTGGGCAGAAATTAACAGAGCAAAGCAAACGAGTGGCAAACCATTATAACGTCACTGTTGATGAACTATATAGTGACTATGTGGCTTCAGATGATGCTGCATTACATGTCTTTGCTAAAAAAATAGTCCCAGGTTTACAAAAATCATACGCTGAGACAGTCGAGTTAAATGAAGTTAATCCAAATGCCGAGCTTGCGTGGGTTGAGTACTATTTAGGTGAGTGGGATGTAACGTTAGAAGCGTATAACAAAAAATGGTATCGCCATCAAGTTATCCTGACCGCTGACGGTAGTTTAAACTCTAAAACTCATTTGGTTTCGGATGACTTACAAACCAAAGGTGCTTTAATTGCCCAAGGTGAAATGCTGACAACCGTTCGTTATGGTGTTGATATTACGAAAAGGACTAACTTATCGCTGAGCAGCGACAATGTTAAGTTCAAGTGTTATTTCGATGAAATATTAGCGACGCAGTCATCGGAAGTTATGAATTCCATTGATGTTGAGGTGGATAATTGGGATGAATGTAAAAATAAAATTATTGCTGGCACAGTTACACAAACGTTGAAGACAAAAGACTATCAAGACAATGTTTTGATTCGCGTTAGTGAATATCGTTATTTACCAGGAAATAATAGCAGTTTTAGTGATTTAATAGGCGTTGCTGACACTGTGACGAATGAGCAGATTAAAGAACGGATTAATGCTGTTCGTGATGTAATACTAGACACTGATTTTGATGGTAGCGAATTCTATGGGGCTGATGGATGGACGCATATTAAATATGCGATAGGCAATGCTCAAGATAAAAATGCACGAGTTGTAACCTATCGTCATAACTTAGATAATAAGTGGAAGTGGCAAAGAGTGACTTATTATGAAAATGGGAAGATTACTAATGAGTGTGGGGCTTCTGAAGCCGATATGTCCTTAGGTGGGTGCTCGTCGTAACAATCCGTTCTGCACGTTTCGTTACGAGAGTTGTGCTGTAACCTTCAGTCTAAGAACAAGGGGCAATATTAGATATATTATATAGCGAGCGTGTAAAGCGCTCTTATAAGCCAATGAACCATTTCTATTAACTGCTTTTTTCAGTGATTTTCCCAGATTTAATATCAGCTTTCCAATCTCCTCACAAATTTAATTCGGTTATGTTTATGCCCTGTTGGGCTTGTATTGTAGTGTTTAAAACTATCAACGTATTACTACGTTGCTGGCGTACAAAAAATTGTGTTGCGGAGCATTCGCTTCAACTATATCTGTTAGCTCAGTCTTGAGTTTACGAATATATTGCCCCCCTAGCATGACTTACCTTCATTAATCGCATTTCATTTTATTCTGATTGTTCACATTAACCGAATAGTGAATATTTATTTAACCCAATTATCAAATTAATACAAATGCTTATAATGGCGAAAAAAATAAGAGAGGGAATGGGCGATGAAACAGGAAAAAATAACTTACGTAATCATTGGCGGAACATTTTGATAATGATAGCAATATCGTTCACGTTGCAAGCCGTAAGACAGGGTTGGATATCAGTGATGAAAATGCGGTGCATAGCTACTTCGAATCTATCGGTACTATTGAGCATTTTGCTGACGAGATAAACGCACTAAACAAGTGAAAATCTATTCTTAACGAGTGAACAATTATGTCAAAAATAATTACTATTGGTGTAACCGATCTTTCTTTCCATCGTGTAACCGCTTCTTTGATTAGCCATGTATTAACAGATATGGGTTTTGAAGCGAAGCGTATTTACTCCCCACATCAAGAAAACTTCCAAAAACTTAAATCAGGTGAAGTCGATATACTCTCTTCTGCATGGCTACCATCAAGTCACGGTATCTATAAAGCTGATGTCGAAGAAGTAGCTCCATTGTTAGAGTTAGGCTTACACTATTCACCATATGCATTATGGGGCGTGCCAGATTATGTGCCAGAAGAAGCAGTTTCTCAAGTCGATGACTTACTCAAGCTTGATGTTATCGAACGTATGAATAAAGATATACAAGGTATTAACCCTGGTGCTGGTATTACTCGTTTCTCGATTGAAATGATGGAACAGTACCATTTGAGTGACGCAGGGTATCAATTCCACATAGGTACTGAAGAAGATTGTTTTACTGCTTATGAGCATGCGGTGGCGAATAACGAATGGCTAGTTGTGCCCCTGTGGAAACCACAGTTTTTGCACCACAAATTTACAATTCGAGAAATTATAGAACCAAAAGCTTTATTGGGGATCGTTGACCGAGCTGTACTTCTTCTTCGTCAAGATCGTGCTGAAAAATTCACGAGTGACCAACTTGCTCAATTAGATGAACTTCGTTTTTCAAATGAAATTATTGCTGAACTTGATTATAAAGTGTGTCGTGAAGGGCAAGCGTTAGATGTAGTCACCCGAAATTGGTTAGATAAGTAGAATTAAATTTGAGGTTGTCATTACTTTTATACGGTCGATTAAATGAACGCGTGACACCCAGGTGTCACGCGTTCCCTGCAGCTGAACGTATCATTAATGCGGGGGATTCTACTTGCGGAGTGATACTTTATCGTGTGGTTTTACGTTCTATAAAATGCGCAGGAAGCATGAGCTTAACTAAACTTGAATCTTTTTGGATAATTTGATCGACAATGATTTTTACTGATTCTCGTGCCAAACGCTTAAAATCCTGATTAAAGGTAGATAGTTGATAGTTTAACCATTCTGCTTGTGGGATATTATCAAATCCAATCACTTGTAAATCATCTGGAATTTTTAAACCAAACTCTAGACGAGCCACATCCATTAGCGCCATTGCAATATTATCGGTTGCACAAAATACGCCATCAGGTCTATTAACTTGGCTCAGCACTACTCTGATTGTATCTAGAGCCTCTGTGTAGTCAAAGCTGGCTTCAACAACATGTGCTTGTTTATTTGTCAGGCTTTCAAACTCACTACAAAAACCAGCCTTACGTTCATTATTAGTGAAAGTGGGTATATCACCCGTTAAGTAGATTGCTGATGTTACGCCATTTTTGTGAAAATGCTTTGCGGCTGTTTGGCCTGCTGCGTAGTTGTCACTCACCACATGACTACTTCTTGTACCTTCAACCACTCTTGCGAACTGAACAACAGGGATATTGAATTCGGCACATTCTTCATAAAGTGATTTGTTGAATGTCGCCGAAGCCGCGATCACACCATCGACTCGATACTGAAAAATATTGGGGATAGAGTGGAGTGCTTCATCGTCAACTTTCCATGGGATCAGTACCGCTGAATAACCTTCTTTTTGTAATTCGCTAGATATTAATTGCAGCGTTTTCATGTGTAAAGGGTAATCAGTATCTGGAAAAACTAAACCAATAAGTTTAGATTCATTGGTGGTTAGACTACGAGCAAAAGCATTGGGACGATAATTTAACGTTTTTGCAGCTGCAAATACTTTGTTTTTGGTTTTTTCACTGACAGAGCTGCCCGGCAAAAAAACACGAGATACCGTCGATTGAGATACGCCGGCTAATTTTGCAACATCTTTTGAAGTGGCGTTTGCTTTAGGTATATTCATGAGTGAGCTATTATTTTTAGTGAGGTGACTAAAACTAGAATAACATAATTAGGCAAGGTGTTCATAAGCCTGAGCTAATTTGCCCAGGCTTATTAACCCTAGAGAGTAGGGTTTACTATTTGTTGAGTACGTTCAAATACATCTAAGCCTTGCTGTTGTAACCAATAAGGTAGATCAATCAATACCCAGTTTTCAGACAATTTGTCACCGTCGCGATAATAAACATCGACTACTTGCATGTTTGCTTTCACTTCGCCACCTGGCATACCTAAAAAACCACCTGTCGGCGTATTTGAAAGGTTTGGCCAACCGAAGAAACAAGAGAAACTGCCTTCAGCAAAACGACAAACGTGACCATTAAATTTTTTGTCTTTTAAATTGTTACGGAACGGCAGTTGGTGCTGTTGTTGGTAACGAGGGATGGTATACGATGCGCCGATACCACAAGGCCCATACCATACCATGTCTTTTGACCAGCTTTTTGCAAGTACTTCTGGTGGACAGCCCATTGCACCGCTATCGTTAAGCGCTGATAGATCATCAACCATTTTGTTTACTAGCGCTAAGGTAGCAATGCCTTCGGCAGGATCTGCATCTTCAAATAGCAGACCATCGTGATTACGTGGACCTGGGTAGACAAAGTGCTTTCCGGTTGACGGGGGAAGTGGGTAGCAGCCTGCTTGATCCATCATACCGAGAAGGTCTAAGAACAAACCAGTCTTGGTGATTTTACCATTTTCTACGCAACTAAATTCAGCGTAGCGAACATTCATAATTTTGCCTGTTGGGCGCATACCAAGGAATTCAGCATCAAATAGCCCCATGAAATGTCCCATGCTCATTACCCAGGTTTCACCTGACGTTACTTCGTTTTCACCCGCGATGAAGATATCTTGACGACGTTGCATACGGGTCATCGATTTCATCATTGGTGACCAGAATATGTCAGCTGCTGCTTGTGCGCCTTGCTGTTCACGGAATGGGTACACACTACGCCATAGGTAATCTTCTGAAGTATGCGATTTTAGTACTTCTGCTACATTTTCGTGCGTGGCTTTTTCCATCGCATCGAAATAATTACGTACTATTTTTTTAGCTTCTTGATATTTAGACATTTTATCTCTCTTTTGCTGACGAGCCTGTTTCTAACGGGCTAGAAAAAATAAATCATATGACCGACAGGCGAAGTGCCTGCCGTTTAAATAAAGGTTGTTACTATGCGTTAGCTTGTTTCAGTGATTTTTCTTTGTAGAAAATACCGCCTTTCAATGTTTCAGGCAGAGAGAACCACAGTAGACCAGCAATGATCCAGATGATTGGAGAACCCCACATTGCCGTCTCTAGGTCTGAACGTTCTTGGATGTAAACCAATACCATTGGCGCCCACATGCCGATGATACGACCACCGTGGAATAAAGCCGCGCCAAAGTTACGCAGATGTGGAGGGAATAATTCTGAGAAATAACCACCCCATACTGCCGACGCAGATAAGCCAAAGTTGTATACAAGGCCGAGTATCGCTAACATATTTAAGCTACCAATCATGACGTCACTTGGTGCAACAAAGAATACTGAGGCCATGACACCAGCGATGATAAACCCTAGTGCGTTAATTTTACGGCCGTATTTGTCAGCAATAGCGCCCCATACCCATGCGCCGAATAATGAACCAAATGCAGATATAGAGAAAATGATACCGATGGTAGCCCCATCGAACTCTCGTACCTGTCTTAGATAGGTTGTTACGAACCCACTAAAGAATTGGTAACCATAGAAGTTAAGGCCAGCAAGTAATAGACATGAAAGCGTTAGCTTGCGGTAAGGTGCACTGAGCATTTCGCCCCAAGAACCTTTTTTCTTTTCTGCTCCAGCATTTTCTTGTTCAGCGGCCTCTTCTTCACCATATGCGATCACTTTTTTGTCGTTTGGTAAAAGGAAAATCATCAGCGCGGCTGCAACTAACGGTGGAATACCACCAACCCACATTAGGCTCTGCCAAGGTGCGTCAATGCTGGTGATAAATGCTGCGTAGGCACCCATAGCCATTAAGGCAACAGAGAACATACTTGATGCAAAAGCCGTTAATTTACCACGAACACTTGGGGTAAATAGGCCAATCATCATTGATACTGCGACGGTAAAGTAACCACCGAGTGAAATACCGATAATAAAGCGCATTAATGCCCACGTCGCGTAATCGGTAAACATCATATTGATAATGGTCGCACCACCATTTAGGGCGGTAATGACAATCAAGGTCGACTTTTTGCCAAAGTTAGATGCAACCCATGCACAACTTAATGCCCCTATAAGCGCACCAACCGACTGCCAAGTATAAAATTGAGCCGTATCCGCTAAGCTAATGCTGTCATATTCTTCAACAAGATATGGACGGACGTAATCAATAATTACAAAATTATAACAATAAAAAAAGTAACCCACCAAAATGGCAATGTACGCAGCAATACGCTGAATCATTGGCACTTCGCTCATATGTTTCCGTTCAATCATGACCGATAGACCTCTTTAATAGGGACAATTAATTATATTTAGGAAGAAAGTCGATGATCCGTTTTAACATCCACTTCTTTCGAATTCGGATGAATAATAGATTTTTAGGAAAAAAAGAACTGTGATCAACTTCAAAACTAAAATGATTACGTACCCATTTGTATTTTATTAGTCATTAATGATTTGTTTTAGTGATGAATATCGCAGTTATCCTGTGTTAATGTCCGTAAAACTCAAACTTTGTTAAGATGTAGTTACTGTTTATTGGCGTTGGTACTAAGAATATGGAAATGGTTACGTACTCAAGTCTTGCGATTGTGGTGTTTTATATTATTATTACCTTATTAATAAGTTACTTAGTTAACTTTCGTTATAATAAAGGTGATGATTTCGCTACAGGAGGGCAGCAATTTGGCTGGTTTACAGCTGGTGTTTCCATTTTGGCCACTTATATTAGTGCAATGACGTTTATTGGTATGCCAGGTTGGGTGTATAATTCGGGCATGGAAGCGATGAGTGTCCATTTAAACTATCCCATCGTCATATTCTTTACTGTTACTTTCTTTGTTCCGGTCTTTTACAAACTTAAATTAACATCAATTTATGAATATCTTGAACTGCGTTTTGGGATCTATGCTCGTACCATTAATTCGATCGTATTTCTTGTTGTTCAATGTATCTCTGCAGGCGTCATCTTATATGCGGTAGCACTCATACTTGTGCAAGTGATACCGATATCGATCTCTGAAGCCATTATTTATATCAGCTTATTTACAGCGCTATATACGTGTATTGGCGGCATATCGACGGTGATATGGACCGATATGCTGCAATCTATTGTGTTAGTGATCGGCAGTATTGCGATTTTTTGTATACTACTCATGGATATAAATACGAAGGAATACTTGTCGCCAGATAATCTGACTATTATCAATACCAGCTTTGATCTTGGAGTAGATACTACGTTATGGGCTGGCGTTGTTGCGGTGAGTTTCTTACATCTGAGTGTCTATGGTACTAACCAGTTAATTATACAAAGAACGTTAGCGACAAAAAACGTTGAACATGCGCAAAAATCAATGTTGTTGTGTGGCTATAGTGCTTTCTTTATATACCTATTTTTCTCTGTATTAGGTGTGTTGCTGAGTATTTATTATCAAAACCAACATTTTGATAATAGTAATGAAGTCATTCTTGATTTTGTTTTTAATCATACTAACCCAATTGTTATTGGGCTGGTTATTTCGGCATTAGCAGCGGCGGCAATGTCGACATTAGATTCAACTTATAATTCAATGGCAACTGTCGCTACCTTTGATATTTATAAACGCTTTGTGTGTAAAAATGGTTCACAGCGTCATTATGACTCTGTGGCAAGAAAAATGAGTCTCGTTGCCGCTGTGGCGGTTGTTGTCCCTGCATTATTCGCCATATCCAATGAATCGGTTCTGAAAACAATTGCAAGTTTGACGTCGATTTTTGTTGGTATTCGATTGGGTTCATTTGTTCTCGGGCTTTTCTTTCATAAGGCCAACGAAAAAGGGGTCATCGTCGGCAGTATTCTCAGTATCGTGGCAGTGCTCATTGCACGCTATGCCGATATATCGTGGCCATGGTTTGCCCCGATTGGCACCTTTGTATTCTTATTCTTTGGTGTGTTGACGAGTCGCTTCTATGGCTGTAATTCTATCGAGCAACAAGGTTTCATTAAAAATCAAACCGCACTTTTTTCTAAACCTAAAGCGAGTCATTATGGCCTATTTGTTTTTGGTGCAATGACCATCGTTGCCTGTATGTTTATACCCGATTGGCTCTTTGTTGTACTTTCATAGAATGAACAAAAATGTCTATAGCATGAACAAATGTCTATGGCATGTAGAAAGTGCCCTATGGTGTTAACTCAAATGCTGCATAGCATAATCGATAAATACTTTGAGCTTTGTAGGCATATATTTGGTTTGGGCATACTGTAGTGCAATGATCCCCTGATAATTACTCTTAACTGTCCAGCCGCAGAGAACTTCGGTCACATCGCCTTTGCGGATTGCTTCCTGCACGACGAAATCGGGGAAAATACCGATACCTAAGCCATTAATGACACCGTTTAAACGCATCTGAGAATGGTTGACTGCGTAACGGCCTGAGACGGTAACGGTATGGGATTCATCACCTTTGATTAAACCCCAGATGTGGTCGGTTTCATTCTCTGCTAAATAAAGGCAATCGTGTTGTGTTAATTGTTCGGGGTGAGAAGGGGTGCCTTTTTCTTTTAAATAATCTGGACTTGCACATAATACTAAGCAGGTTTTACCTATCTCTTTTAACACCAAGTTTTCATCTGGCTTATCCGTCAACAGAAAGGCGATATCGATACCGTGTGCAAAGATATCTATTGGCCCATCAATCGCCCGCAATTTAAGTTGGATCTGCGGATACTGCTTTAAAAACGGAATGACAAAAGGCTGTAACACCACATTCAAAAATGCCTCCGGTGCCGCAACCGTTATTGAACCTGCGGCTTGGGTATGTTCGACACTGGATATTTCTACCGCTTGCTTTGCCGCATTCACCATTGGAACACATTGATCGTAAATCTTCTGCCCCGCGTCGGTAATGATCAGCTTTCTGGTCGTGCGCTCAAATAGTTTAATCGATAAAGCTTGTTCAAGTCGGGTAATGGTTTTACTCAACGCTGAAGGCGTGACATTTATTTTTTTTGCCGCGGCCGTAAAACTGCCTTCTTGAACAACTAAAGTAAAACTCGCCAAGTCGGGTAATAAGGCGATTAATTTTTGAGATATCATCATTCTATTTGTGCCTGTGTTTCACTAATGTTTTTCCGTATAGAGGGATAATAGTCTTATCTGGGATCAATTAGAATAGTTTCATAGTATAAATTATTTCATGACTTGTTCGGCTTTTCTTAATAATAAGTAGCTAATAACAAGTTGTTTCAAATAAAGCTAAAAAGGAATATTTACATGACTTCTACATTCTACAATCAGATCAGTGAGCAAATCGAAGAAGTAAAAGCGGCAGGTCTGTATAAACAAGAACGCGTTATTACTTCAGCTCAAAAAGCGGCTGTGTCTATATCTACTGGTGAAGAAGTTTTAAACTTCTGTGCTAATAACTACTTAGGTTTAGCTAATCACCCTGCGCTTATTGAAGCTGCAAAATCGGGTATGGATACGCATGGCTTTGGTATGGCTTCTGTGCGTTTTATTTGTGGTACTCAAGATTCGCATAAAGAACTTGAGCAGAAGTTATCAACATTCTTAGGCATGGAAGACACGATCCTTTATACCTCATGTTTTGATGCTAATACCGGACTTTTTGAAACCATTCTTGGTAAAGAAGATGCGATTATTTCTGATGCATTAAACCATGCTTCAATTATTGATGGTGTGCGTCTTTGTAAAGCGATGCGCTTCCGTTATGCAAATAATAATATGCAAGAATTAGAAGCACAGCTGATCGCAGCGACTGAAGCAGGTGCCCGTCATAAGTTAATTGTTACTGATGGTGTGTTTTCAATGGATGGCGTTGTTGCCGATTTACCAGGTATTTGTGATTTAGCAGATAAATACGGTGCCTTGGTGATGGTAGATGATTCTCACGCTGTTGGCTTTATGGGCGCAAATGGCCGTGGTACCCATGAACATCATGATGTGATTGACCGTATCGATATCATTACCGGTACCTTGGGTAAAGCAATGGGCGGCGCTTCAGGTGGTTACACTGCGGGTAAAAAAGAAGTAATCGATTGGCTTCGTCAACGCTCTCGTCCTTATTTGTTCTCTAATTCAGTTGCGCCAGCTATTGTTTCTGCGTCTATTCGTGTGCTGGATTTGCTGGCAGAAAGTGATGGCTTGCGTGATACTTTATGGGCTAACTCGGCTCACTTCCGTCTACGTATGGAAGCCGCTGGTTTTACGATGGGCGGTGCTGATCACGCGATCATTCCAATCATGCTTGGCGATGCTAAAGTGGCGGCGGACTTTGCTGAACGCGCACTTGAAAAAGGCATTTATGTGGTTGGATTCTCTTTCCCAGTGGTACCAAACGGTAAAGCGAGAATTCGCACACAGATGTCTGCTGCACATAGCAGAGAAGAACTTGATAACGCGATAGATGTATTCATCCAAGTTGGCAAAGATATAGGTATTATATAATGAAAATTAAAGCGCTTGCTAAATTGAAACCAGAACAAGGCATTTGGATGACTGAGGTTGATAAACCTGAAGTCGGCCATAATGACATTCTGATTAAAATCAAAAAAACAGCTATTTGTGGTACCGACGTGCACATCTTTAATTGGGATGAATGGGCACAGAAAACGATCCCAGTACCTATGGTTGTTGGCCATGAGTATGTGGGTGAAATTGTTGGTATGGGTCAAGAAGTACGTGGCTTTGAAATCGGTGACCGAGTGTCTGGTGAAGGTCATATCACGTGTGGTCATTGTCGAAATTGCCGTGCTGGTCGTACTCATTTATGCCGTAATACCACAGGTGTTGGTGTTAACCGTGAAGGTGCATTTGCTGAATACTTAGTTATTCCTGCCTTCAATGCATTCAAATTACCGGATGATATTTCTGATGACATGGCGGCAATCTTTGACCCGTTTGGTAACGCTGTACACACCGCATTATCATTCGATGTTGTTGGTGAAGATGTATTAATCACCGGTGCTGGTCCAATTGGTATTATGGCCGCTGCTGTATGTAAGCACGTTGGTGCACGTAATGTTGTTATCACGGATGTTAACGAATACCGTCTCGACTTAGCGCGTCAAATGGGCGTAACACGTGCTGTTAACGTAGCAACTGAGTCACTTAAAGATGTGATGGACGAGCTTAAAATGACAGAAGGCTTCGATGTTGGTCTTGAAATGTCAGGCGTACCATCAGCATTTAGCGATATGCTAGACAAGATGAACCATGGTGGGAAAGTTGCGATGTTGGGTATTCCACCAAGTGACATGAGCATTGAGTGGGGTAATGTTATCTTTAAAGGTTTAGTCATTAAAGGTATCTATGGCCGTGAAATGTTTGAAACCTGGTACAAAATGGCTGCATTAATTCAGTCAGGCTTAGACCTAACGCCAATCATCACGCACCATTTCCCAATTGATCAATTCCAAGAAGGTTTTGATATTATGCGTTCAGGCATGTCAGGTAAAGTGATCCTTGATTGGGAATGCTAAAAAGATAAGATTTATTGAGGGGCGTTAGGCCCCTTTTTTGGTTGTCCAGCCTCCCTACGGTAATCAGATCATTTATTAACTTGATACACATCACATTTTTCTGCTATAAGTATACTTTTCTATACCAAAAACCATCTGATTAATATGGTTAATACAAATGATTATCGGATGATCTCAGGTAATTTAGAATATAAATTAACTCATTTTCTACTCTGCTATTAAGGTAGTGCTTACTTAGGATAAACATAATCATGAGCTGGATAGACGTCTTTGTCACTTACCTTTTTTCGCTAAAATATCTTGTTTATGGGCTCGCCATTATTCTATTAATAAGTGGCATTGATGACTTTTTTATCGATATTTGTCATTGGACTCGCCACTTTTATCGTAAATTTTTTGTTTATGACAAACATAAATTTCACGATTATGAAGGTTTGTATGACGCGCCGGAAAAACCGTTAGCCATTATGGTGCCAGCGTGGCAAGAGCATGGAGTTGTCGGCCCGATGGCTGAATTGGCCGCTAAAACATTAGATTATGAAAATTATCATATTTTTGTCGGTACTTATCCTAATGATCCGCAAACCCAAGAAGAAGTCGACCAAGTTTGTGCTCGCTTCCCTAATGTCCATAAAGTGGTCTGCGCGCGTCCGGGCCCAACGAGTAAAGCGGATTGTTTGAATAACATAGCAGCAGCTATATTCCTTTTTGAAGCGCAGGCTAAGTTTGAATTTGCTGGTTTCATTCTCCATGATTCTGAAGATGTCGTGAGTACCATGGAGTTGCGGCTTTATAACCACCTAGTGAACAGAAAAGATCTTATCCAGCTGCCAGTCTACCCATATACACGTAAATGGACCGACTTTACTAGTGGTCACTACATTGATGAATTTGCAGAGCTGCACGGCAAAGACGTTCCTGTTCGAGAAGCTATCGCCGGACAGGTACCAAGTGCAGGTGTCGGCACCTGTTTTAGCCGCAGAGCCATCAGTATGCTGCTCCGAGAAGGTGATGGTATTGCGTTTGATATTCAAAGCTTAACCGAAGATTACGATATTGGTATCCGTATTAAAGAGCACGGAATGGAAGAGATCTTTGTGCGTTACCCGGTTGTGACTCCTGAGCACGAAAAAGCGCATTCGGTCTGGTCAGGTAAAAACTTACGAGAAAGCAGTGTTATATGTATACGTGAGTATTTTCCTGATACTTTCAATACTGCAGTCAGACAAAAATCTCGCTGGATTGTCGGCATCGTATTCCAAGGCATGAAAAATCATGCCTTGAGTAAATCATGGTCGATGAACTATTTCTTATGTCGAGATCGTAAAGGTGGTATTACCAACTTGGTCGGCTTTATTGCTGTGCTGGTATTCACTCAGTTAGGAATCATCTGGTTAGTGCAAAGCCTTAGTGATGACCCCTACCATTTCCTTTCTATTTATGGCGATGAACCATGGCTAAGTATTCTGCTGAAAATTAATGCATTTTTCCTTATCAACAGGATTGTTCAACGCTTTATTTTTGTTAAAGCTTATTACGGTTGGATGCAGGGATTCTTATCAATGCCACGTATGGTATGGGGTAATATTGTTAACTTTTTTGCTAATATTCGCGCATTACGTCAAGTCATTGAGATGGGAGACGCACGTCGTGTCGCTTGGGATAAAACCACTCATGACTTTCCACATTTAGATGATGAACGTAGCGCGCGTAAAGCAATCGGCCAAATCTTAATTGATTTGGGCGCAATAACAGAAATACAGTTAGATAAAGCCTTAAAAGACAAACCACAAGGCCAGCGCCTAGGACGTTACTTGTTAAATAACCAACTTGTGACATCTGAGAGTCTAGTCAAAGCCGTAGCAGAGCAAGCAGAAGTTGATTATCAAAATATTGAACCTCTAAATATATCGGGTGGTCTTATTACGCTAATCAGCAAAGGTCTGGCGTGGCGTTACGGCATCGTGGCGATTAATTATAAGTCGGAACAAGGGGTCATGCTGGCAAGTGAAGAATACTTATCCCCCGTTAGCCTAGCAGCCATTAGTCGCCAATTAAAATGCCAAGTTAGCTATATCATTGCTTACCCGGGTCAGGTGCAAATAGCACTTAAAGCCTATTATAACGGTGAAAGGTTTGCCGATCCTACAGCCGGAGTGGAGCGCTTCGAGCAACTGGACAAAAATATGCAGCAACAAGTCTGGCATCAATATGTTGAAGGTCAGTGGTCGCTGTTAGAGATATTATCCGAGTATTGTAATATTTCACCCCAGGTGATGAATCAAATATTAATTGGCTATGAAAAAAGTGCTCTTACGTTAAATGATTACTTACTGGATAAAGAAGTCATCAGTATAGAACAACTGGATACGGCTATTGCCTTACAGGTAAAACGAGAACCAAATTTGGCACATCTGGTCACCGGAGCACTAAACGCATGAATTTTAAATGTTTGATTTTGTTATTATTAATTGTCTGTAGCCCTGCCCAGGCAAAAGACAGTTTTCCTGCAGGTGAAGGCTTATCTGACTACACACAATTTCGCTTATTTCCGCATGTAAATAAAGCGTATCGTCTGACAGAGCAAAGCAGATATACCGAAGCTGTACCTATTTGGAAAGATGCTCTAAACGTTTCTCCTTATAATAGCGTAGTTACAAAAGAGCTGGTCGCCGCTTACCTTGAACTAAAAGAGTTTCAAAACGCGGAGCGTTTAATCGAACAGTTTCTGACAATAAATAGTGCAGATGAAGAATTTCAGTCACTACAGATAGAGGTGTTAATCGAAGCTATTGAGCATGGAGATGGTGAGGCGTTAGAGCGGGCAATAGAAAAGCTTAAAGATGACCGAATTGATAAAAAACAACGATTGCATTTACTCTATGTGGTGAGTAATTATAACTATCAACATGGCCAAAAAGATGACGCCTTAAATTTAATTAAGACGCATTTATTTCTGGAAAATACAGACTTTGTGGTCCATGAAGCCTTTGCCAATATACTGTTAAAAGAGCAGCGATTAGAGGATGTTGAGCTGTTACTCAAAGATAACCAATTCTCTCATTCAAATGCCGGCAAACAAACAAGAGAAGCGCTGTTACAAGCTTATATTGGTAATGGTAATGGTAAAGAGACTCAGGCTTTACAGCAATTTTCTATTCTCAACGACCAGCACTCATTAACAAAGGGGGAAATTGATCAATGGACTGTGTTATTAATAAAACGAAATGAGATAACTAAAGCAGATCAGTTACTGGCACTGCAGACCGACAACTTTGATGCGCAATTAAAGCGGGCTTATATAAATCTAAAGGCCGGTAGAGATCAGCAAACAAAGGCCCCCCTCAATAACGCTATTAAGTTGATTAAAACGGCAGACCAGGAAAGACAGGTACTTACTTTAGCGGCAGAACTGGTTAGTAAGCAAAAGCAACTGTCACCTTATTATTATGAGCATAAAGTTAAATTCAGTGAGAATACCCAGCTGTGGCGCGCTAACGCGGTTAACATAGCAGAGCAACAAGACGATTATCTACAGGCAATAAAACTCCTGTCTGCTAAAAAAAATCGGACTAAACAAGATCGTCAAACAATAGCGGAATTGTATCAAAAGCAGGGTAATAGCAGCAAATCTAAACTTATATACCAGCAGCTTAACCAAGATTATCCAACGGACTGGAAAATACTCGCAAACTACAGTTACCTGTTGATAGAAAGCGGCCAGCAGAATGTTGCCTACGAGCATTTAATCAAAAGTTACCCTTTTAAAGGTGCGACTACCGTAGAAGCTGAAACATTAAAAAGTTATATGTTTGAACTGGCTTCAGGGCTTGATAATAATGAATTGGAAAGACAGTTACTGATACTTCCAAATACCAGCTTTAACAAAAGTGAGCGCCAACAGTTAGCCGTGCTTTGGCTTCAAGTTGGATATTGTGATAAAGCCCAGAACTTATACAGCAAACCCTATAGCCGTAAAAATATGTTGAATCTAGGACACTGCTTCAAACAAAGCGGTTCGGTTTATGCGTACGATTACTTTATCCAAGCAGACCAGCTTAGAAGCGGTTCAGATACGCAAATTGAACTGGCTTATATTGAAGCTGAATCAGGTCAGTCGCAGAAGGCTTTTAACCGCTGGTTGATGTTAACTACTGGCGCTTTAGACAATAAACATTACCTACAAGCCGCGCAAACAGCACTCTCAGTTGAGGACATCACTAAGGCCAAGCTTTGGCTTAATCAGTATGAAAATAATAACGGTGAGAAAAAATTAGCGTACTGGAATTTAAAAGCGCAGCTAAGCAAAAAAACAGGGGATAACAACAGTGCTTTAATGAGTCTGCAGCAGGCGCAAAATATAGAACCTACAGCACAGAGACTGATTCAGATAGCGGCTTTGCAGTCGCCGGAACAAGCGGCTATCTCTCGTAATCAAGCTGAGGTTTTACTACGTTCGGCGTTACGCGCAGATCCTGAAAACAGCCGTTTATCTCAAGAACTTGGTTATTTACTGCTGAGTCAGCAGAAACCACAGGAAGCCATTCTACATTTTGAAAACAGCCTTAAAGGTATGCCTGATAATTACCCTATGTATCAGCAGATATCTTATCTCTATCTGCAAAACAACGATAAGGCAATGGCGCGGGTCTGGTCAGATAAAGCCACTGACAATATGGACTATTACATCACCGAACCGGTTAACGGCGTCAGTGTAGAGCAGCTTAAATTTAATAAAAGACGCTATAACGAACAGTTAAACAGAGAGTACAATCTAAATTTTGATCTCTGGTATGGCAAAAATAGTGTGGCAGCTTACCTGCCCGTGGCCGCCGACAACAAAGAAGATAATTATGCTAACTACTGGCTGTTATCTCTAGAAAGTAACCCTGATAAATATCAAACAGCATTGGGCGACGTAGCTGTGTATGGACGTTTATTTGGACAAAACTCATCTAATCAACGTGTTGGTAGTCCGGGTGGGGTTGATATGTTCGGGCTTGGTGCTCGCTTAGCACCTTTTGAAAACCAAAGTTTTTATCTTTACCTTGAACCGCAATATCATTTGAATTTAGATCAGGCGGATCTTATGGTGAGGGCTACCGCGTCTTTCTTCTCAACTGGGAAATACTCCAGTGAGTGGCATAGTGACGGTAACGGCTGGACAGAGCAGGAGCTTTATGTTGATGCTGCTTACTGGAGTAAGGATGGCGATCATGCTGTCACATCTAAATACAGTATCGGTCATAACTTTAAATTATCGAGCTCTTTTGACCAGGCATGGACAATAAAACCTTATGCACTGCTACAGGCTTCTGGGAATGATTTAGGCGGGGTTTCTAGCGTTGGGGCAGGCCTTGAATTTAGTTTATGGAGTAACGGCAGTGAAACAATGGCCTACAGCAGAAAAAGTACGGTTAAATTAGAGTTTACTGAAGCGTTCAAGACTTATCTTGATGATGATCATGGTATTGGTTTAACAGTGAGGCTTGCATGGTAAAAGGTATTTTGAGCAGTCTACTGCTGCTTTTTTCTATTAATGCGGCGGCAGTCGTAAAAGACAGTTGGGTATTTTACCAGCCGCAACTTCGTGATAGCTCGGTAACGACTGCGCAATGGCAAGGATTGCTGTCTGAGCTTAAACAGTCTGGCGCTAAAGGTATTGTCTTACAATGGACTGCATACGGAGAGCGTGGTGATTTAAGTGTCAAGCAAAATAGGCAGCTTGAGCAAGTGTTTATATTAGCAGAGCAGATGCACCTAAAAGTTATTATCGGTTTATATTCAGATCCGGATTTTTTCTCCAGTATTAAACAACCAGCTGCATCGTTAAAATATTATCTGCATAAACAAAAGGTATTATCTTTAAAACAGGTCCAACAATGGCTTAAATACGTTAACTCGACAGCATTTTCAGGTTGGTATCTAACTGAAGAGATTGATGACTATCATTGGCAGGACGAAGATAAAAAATCATTGTTAATTAAACACCTGACATCGATAAAAGATGAGATATTAAAATTAACGCCAGAACAGCCTATTTATATTTCCGCCTATATAGGTGGTTATCAGTCTGCGAGCCATGTCAGTGATTTGTTTTCTGCCATTTCACTGCAGGGGCAGCTTAATGTTTTACTCCAAGACGGATTTGGTACACAGGCATTAACCGCGGAGCAAAAAAAATATTACTTTTCATCATTACTAAGCTGTGACAATTCCACCGTTTCTGGGACCGTCTTCGAATATTTCAGGCAACAGAAGGATACTGAGGTTTTCAAAGCAAATCCGCCTTCACAGGCGCAGTGGCAGCGGCAGTTAAACTCAATGAGTACTTATTGTCACGGTGAGAAAGTTATATTCTCATTACGTTATCTGCCTTATGCACAAGGGATCCTAGATTCAAAATCTGATTAACGGAACTAGCGACTTACAACACACTGAAAAATGTATTCAGTGTGTTGCTGGGTTACTGACTATTAGCTAATTGTTCAACGATTCGGCTGCAGGCTAAACCGTCACCGTAAGGATTATGTGATTTTGCCATTTTTTCATATAACTGTTGATCACAGAGCAGTGCTAAGGTGGCATCAGTAATTTTGTCAATATCAGTACCGACCAGCTTAACTGTTCCCGCTTCTACTGCTTCCGGGCGTTCCGTTGTATCACGCATGACTAAAACCGGTTTACCCAGCGACGGGGCCTCTTCTTGTACTCCGCCGGAATCGGTAATAATTAAATAACAACGGTTCATTAAATACACGAAAGGTAGGTAATCTTGCGGCTCAATTAGAAAGACGTTGTCCAGCCCAGATAAAATTCGATTTACCGGTTCGCGTACATTGGGGTTCATATGCATCGGGTATAATATTTGTACATCTGGTCGCGTTTTAGCAATCCTTGCCAGTGCTTCACAAATGCGTTCAAAACCGCCGCCAAAACTTTCTCGTCTATGCCCTGTGACTAAAATTAACTTTTTCTGATTATCTAAAAATGAAAATTTATTGTTAAGTTCAGCCGTTACCGGTAAATCACGCTGCAGTTTATCTTTAACCCATAAAAGTGCATCAATAACAGTATTGCCTGTTACCGTGATCCGCGAATCAGGCACTTGTTCCTTAATTAAGTTATCTTTCGATCCTTTAGTCGGCGCAAAGTGATGATGAGCTAGTACCCCGGTTAATTTTCTATTGGCTTCTTCAGGCCAGGGGGAATAAAGGTTCCCAGTTCGCAGTCCTGCTTCAACATGTGCTATTTTTATTTGTTTATAAAATGCGGCTAAAGAGGCTGAAAAAGTAGTCGTAGTATCACCATGTACTAGCACAATGTCTGGCTCAAAATCATCTAATACTTCTTTTAAACCAGCGAGGATATTACCGGTGACATCAAACAAGTCCTGCCCGGGTTGCATTATGTTTAAGTCATAATCGGGTGTGATTTCAAATAAATTTAATACCTGATCTAGCATCTCTCGGTGCTGCGCTGTTACGCAGACTCTGCTTATTAAATTATGTTGATCCGCTAACTTATGCACCAATGGCGCCATTTTAATGGCCTCAGGGCGAGTACCAAATACAGTTAAAACTTTTTTCATATATCCCCCAGAAAATTGATCTTAAATTTATAGAATATGTGTTTAATTTTAATGTTCAGAAATTAAAACATATAATACAAGTCATTACACTATCACAATAAATTTAAACAGCGGGGAAAACGTAAGTGTTCAGATACTCGCTAAGACTTTGTGTTTTTATTGAATACAAATCGTAATGCATTTCTAATCATGTAAAGCTACCAAGCTGGATATTTGTTCTGGATAAATAATGTTAATTGCATCTGTAACAGGACTTGGTCACTTTAGACTATCGAGTAAATCACAAATTTAAAAACGTGACCTGTGCCGTAGATCAAATTTAAGCAAACAAAATAGTCGAATAAGTAACTATTTTTGTAACATAGGTTTGCATTCATTAACAACTCAGCTTACACTTGTGCGCTATTATTAATGAAACTACTTCATCAGGCTTTAGAGATAGTATTATGAAAAAACCACCGATAATTTGGTTAAACGTGTTAATTTTTGCTTCAACCTTCCTTCTGGCTATAACTGCTGTGCCTTGGTATGGCTATGTTTATGGTTTTGAAACGTTCGAAGTCGTTGCTATGATCATTGGTATCTTCGTCTGCGGTTTATCTATTACAGGTGGTTACCACAGACTTTGGTCTCACCGCACTTACAAGGCCCATTGGTCAGTACGTCTGGTGTTTGCATTAGGCGGTGCGTTTGCATTACAAAACAGCATCATCCATTGGAGTTCCGATCACCGTCGTCATCACAAACATGTTGATCACGATGAAAAAGACCCTTACTCAGCAAGTCACGGTTTCTGGTATTCGCACATGGGTTGGATGTTACGTGAGTATCATGCAATGATTTATAGTGACTACAGCAATGTTCGCGACTTACAAAAAGATGGTATCGCGGTATGGCAACATAAGTACTACGCGGTACTAGCATTAGTAATGAACGTAGGCGTGCCTATTTTAGTTGGCCTGTTATACGGCGATGTGTGGGCGAGTATGTTATTGCTGGGTGTATTACGTTTAGTATTAAGCCATCACTTCACATTCTTCATCAATTCATGGGCGCACATGTGGGGTACACAGCCTTATACAGACCGTAATACCGCGCGTGATAATGCACTGTTAGCGATCTTTACCCATGGTGAAGGCTACCATAACTACCACCATATTTTTGAAACTGATTACCGTAACGGGATTAAATGGTATCAATACGATCCAACTAAATGGTTAATCAACATTTTAGCCTGGTGTAATCTAGCCAGTGATTTACGTACTGTACCAGAAGCCCGTATCGAGCAGGCTAAATTGAAAATGGAATTGAAACGCCGCCACGATAAAGTGCAGCATTTACCTAATGCTGACGAAGTTATCTTACGGTTGAATCAAGAATACGATGTGTTATGTGAGAAGCTTAACGCTTTTTATAAAGCCAAAATCGTATTATTTGAATCGAAGAAAAAGTCACTAAATGAAAAATTTGATAAAATTCAAATTGAGCAGCAAATTCGTGATACTAAATTGCAGCTAAACCAACTTAAAGAAGCGTTCCACGAGCAACGTAAGGTATGGAATAACATGCAGCTTAGTTTTGCTCACTAGGTTCGCTCGTTACTTAAATAGAAATAGTAAGTAAAGATAAAAAAGAGACTGTAATCTTAATACAGTCTCTTTAATGCCAAGGATGGCATAACATAATCAGGGAGGATATTTTGATAACACATAAAGATATGCGTAAGTATTTACTCGCACATGATTTACCCACCAATAATTTCGGTAACGCCACTTTTTTCGCCTTTGTTGAATATGTCAGTCCATTACGTAAATGTAATGTAGAGACACTCGTCAGCTTTGTGCTTGCTGGTTATTGCGAAGGCACTATTCGTCTTGATCCAAGTGATGACCTTAACCAAATCGATTATATGATGAACTTCACGTGTGCCTGGCATGAGTGCAGATTTGACTTTATAACCAGTCATTTTGTTATTAAAGGACGTGATCCGCATAAAATGGGTGGTGATTTTATCGTTAGGATCAGGCAGGCTTAAGCTTATTTTGCCATTTATTTTGATTAAATCTACGTGATCGACCAGAATATGGTTAATAATTGGATCATTAATTTGGTTTTGCTGGTATTTCAGAACTAGACTGGTAAAATCAGCCCCCTTTTATTCTCTCATGCTGGTTCAAATATGAAATTTCCCGGTCAACGTAAGTCTAAGCATTACTTTCCTGTTAATACAGGTAATGCATTTGTCAAACCAGCAAACATTGCAAATGTAGCTCAACCTGTATTATGCGGTATTGATCAGACACTCGTTGATATTGAAGCACATGTCGAAGATGCTTTTTTAACGCGTTTTGGGTTAAGAAAAGGTGAGTCACTGATGATCAGTGATGAGATCGCCGAACAAATTTATACTGAACTAAAGCAAAATAACCTTATCGTCAGCGAATTTGCTGGCGGTACAGTTGCTAATACCTTACATAATTACGCGATCTTGTCAGAATCACAGTCACTGCTATTTGGTACTATGTGTGACCAAATTAAAATTGGCAGTTATGCATACCAATATTTGTGTAATACCAGCAGTAAAGTAAACCTTAATTATCTGCAACCAGTAAATGGCCCAATTGGTCGTTGCTTTACCTTTATTTCTGCTGATGGTGATCGTAGTTTTGGTATTAATGCTGGCTTAATGAATAAATTAACCAAAGACCATTTACCCGTTGATCAGCTGCAGAAAAGCTCTGGTTTACTTATCTCTGCTTATTTATTACGTTGCGCAGATGATGATCCAATCAAAGAAGCGGCGATGCACATGGTTGAGCAGGCTAAGCTGCTTAACATTCCGATTATTCTTACGTTAGGCACGCGTTTCATTATTGAAGGTAATGAAAAGTGGTGGCAGAATTTTATTAACGAATATGTCACTGTTATTGCCATGAATGAAGATGAAGGTGAAGCGTTAACAGGCTTTAAAGATCCACTACTAGCCGCTGATGCAGCGTTAGAATGGTGTGACCTTGTACTTTGTACTGCGGGTGCTGAAGGCCTGTATATGGCTGGTTACACGGATGAGAAATATAAACGTGAAACAAGTGGCCAATTACTTCCGGGTGCGATCGCTGAATTTAACCGTTACGAATATAGCCGCCCAATGCGTTTAGTTGATGCAAATGAACCTGTAAAAATGTATTCACACATTGCACCGTACCTAGGCGGCCCAATGGAAATTAAAAATACCAATGGTGCCGGTGATGGCGCATTATCGGCAATCTTGCATGATATGTTAGCTAACTCTTATCACCGAGATATCGTGCCTAATTCGGATAAACACACTGCGAATTGCTTAGCTTACTCATCACTTTCACAGTTATGTAAATACGCAAACCGTGTTAGTTATGAAGTGTTGGCACAGCACTCTCCACGTTTGTTAAAAGGCTTGCCTGAGCGTGAAGATTCGTTGGATGAAGGTTATTGGTCTAGTTAATAACTTTATTAATCGACTCTAGCGTGATCCGTTCGGCTAATTAGCCTGCGGACTTATAAACTTATAAATAGTAAATGGCGAGCAACTAAACAGATAATAAGTTTAGTTGCTCGCCATTTTTTTAGTCGATGTTAATGCTTAGTCACAATAGTATTAAAAAATGCGGCCAGATATTGCGTTAACGGTGAGGCTTGTCTCGGTTTATCGGCATCGCGTGGTAGCGGGTTGTAACCACTAACCATGAGTACAAATGGCACTTTGTGGTTGTTCTGGGTTTTTACAATGCCAACCAGATTAGATAAACCTTTCAATGAGCCCGTTTTTGCGACAATGTTTCCAGTTAGCTGCTTACTCAACAATCCTCGACGATATTGTAATGTGCCATCCACACCAGCTATTGGCATAGTGGCTAATAGCTGTAATTTGTCATCATGTTTGATGGTATATTCAAGCACACTGAACATAGTTTCAGCTGATACTAAGTTATGGCGTGATAATCCTGAGCCATCAGCAATGACACTCGAGGTGAGTGAGATGCCTTTATCAGCCAGAATTTCACGCATCGCTTTCGCACCATTACGATAATTACCTGCTTGTTGAAAGTACTCCGCGCCAATGGTTTTAAATAAAATGTCGGCAATTAAGTTGTCAGACTCTTTCATCATTTCGGAAATAATCTCAGCCAGTTTCACGGATTGATGATTGATCACCATCGCTGGTTTTACTGGCTGTTGGTTTGCAACAATATTACCGGTAAATTTAATCTTGGCTTGGGTTAGCTCAGCCTTCAGTACTTCGGCAAAATAAGTTGCAGGCTCTGAAATGGCGAAGGACAAAGGCAGATTACGTTTAGAAGGGGTTATACAGCCGAATAACGTGTAATTATTACCTGGATGACGTGTTACCTCTAAATCACAGAACTGTGCCTGCTGCTGCTCTTTGGTCATGATATCAACTTGACTGATTAAGTTTAACGGCTCGTAATCGGGAATGTAGATAGTGGCTTTTTTAAGATCCGCAGAACGTTTTAAATTACCCAATACACAATTGCCGTTGATGACTAAGGCCGACGCTTGAGCTGCATAGCAAACTGCTTGGTCGTTCCAGACTTGGCCATTGCCCCAATTGTATCCATTAAAACGGCTTTGATTGAGACTGATATCACCACTGATGCGAGAGACTCCTTTGGCTTTAAGTTGTTTAAGCATGCGACGTAGATCATCTCTGGTAAAGGTCGGATCCCCAGTAAAATTGAATTCAGTATGACTAATGCTTTGTTTGTTTATATTGCCATGTAAACTGGTATTAAACGTATACTCATCGGTGAGATAAAGTTTAGCCGTCAATGCGGTAAGCAGTTTTTGCGTTGATGCTGGCGTTAATAATAACTCGGTATTCTGCTGGCTAATGACGTCATCGGTTATTTCGTTTGTTGCACTAAAAGGCTGACCAATCATATAAGCAACGTTGGTTCCTGAAGGCAGAAGTGCTTGTAAAGACGCTAGTTCATCGGCATGAACAGTCATGCTAATAAAGTAGAGAGTAAGGCTATAAAGGTAAATTCGTAACATATTATTTTTTAATCTTCAAAGCTATTTGGATGATTATTCTAGCGGACATTGTGCTCTAATAGAATGCGAATCATTAAATAACACTAAAATATTCGATATCAACACGGGTATGATGTACTTGTTCTGTTCTTATAAATAGTAATAGTAATAGTAATAGTAATAGTAATAGTAATAGTAATAGTGAGGTTGTGATGTGATTAAAGCAGAAGCGAGTTTATGGATTGTTTATCTTATTGAAACGGATGCGGGTTTATATTGCGGTATTACCACAGACATGGACAGGCGTTACAAACAGCATTGTAATGGTACAGGCGCTAAATTTTTCCGCCGTGCCAAGCCCATTCGTATCGCTTATACAGAAATTCAACCTGATAGAAGCAGGGCAAGTAAACGTGAGTACGCGATTAAACAGTTACCACGTAAACAAAAGCTCGCATTAATTAATTCAGCGAGCCTTTGTCTGTAGTTTTGTCTATATCATTCGCAGTGATTCACTATTGATCCACTGCGGACTCATCGATGATTAGTCGTGAGTCAGCACCCCGTTACACTGCTTTGGCTAAAATCTCTGGTACACCCGCCGTTTGCAGTGCTGAAGGATTTCCATCGAGCGCAGCTGAGAAATTGACCGGTTTAATCTTAGCGGCTTTGTCTGCATCAAATACTGGAATTTGTGCCATTGCATGTTCAGTCAACGCCAAGATAGTCAGTGATGGGTTCACGCCTAAGTTACCAGCGATAATAGAACCATCAAGAATACGCAGATTTTTATAACCATACGTTTGCCCTGAATCATCGAGTACTGCTGTTGCTGGATCTTTACCCATACGAGCACCACCCATCATATGCGCCGTAATAGGGGTGCCTGCGATAACCTCTAAAGCGAGATTACCTGCGTCACCGCCTGAATGTTTAATGTAATGTTCCGCCACTTTCTGCGCGATCGGGAAGTAATTTCTGAGCTTCTCGTCATCTTTGTGTTGTACTGGTAGCCATGTTGGAGTGAAAGGCGAGTGCCAAGCGCGTTTACTCTCAAGGTGGATATTATTTTGCGCCGTTTGCATGACTAACAAAATGATGGTGTCTTTGGCTTTACCAACCGGGTTTAGCATTTTTAGGGTTTTAATCGGTTGCTTGGCAATGTTCATCAGCATACTCACAGAGCGGGGGATACCGGACTGCTTTGATGTTAGTGGCACCGACATGCCGCCGGTGAAGGCCGCATCACTGCCTTTTGCATAACGAACAATCTCAACTTTGGTTTCATCATCAGGTGAGAAAATCGAGGTTATGGCCGTGCCGTTCCAAACTTCTTCTTTTTGTTCTTGCTGAGTTAAACGATTATGGGAAACGGTTAATAGTGTTTCCGAATTGGTTAATACATTCTGGCCAAGGTTTGGGCTTAAGTTGGGTAATGTCTTTTCGACATCGCGCATTCTCAGTAATAACGGCATGGTGCCAAAGACACCACCTGAAACAACCACTCCTCGTGTGGTTAGGGTATATTTTTTCTTATTAAACAGTCCCAGACCTTCAGTAATATGAATGGTATAACCTGCGCTACCATCTTTAACGCCATGCTCATCGGCAATCGGTTCAATCTTGGTTACATTTGATTCAGGGCGGATCTCCGCGCCATTACGCTCTGCAAAATACAGGTAGTTTTTATCCAGACTATTTTTAGCATTATGGCGGCAACCTGACATACAGTTACCACAATAGGTGCAACTATTACGCTTGGGGCCATCACCATTAAAATAGGGGTCGCCACGGTCTTCACCTAAGCGTTCTACATCGATATTTTGTGAAACTTTATCTTCACCTTTTGGATAGAGTAGGCCGCTGTATACAGTTTTAAATGTATCTTCACGTCCCATATCGGTTGCGACGTCTTTTAAAATAAGATCGGCAGGGCCAAAGTAACGATTTTTTTGTACGCCAATCATGCGTTGTGCTAATGCGTAATAAGGCGACAGACGTGTGTGCCAATCGTCGTGCATTCCAGTCCAAGACGGGTCGGAAAATGTATTAGCTTCTGGAATAAGATGGGTATTACCGTAAACGAGTGAACCACCGCCAACCGCACTGCCGTGAACAAGGCTGATTTTACGTGTCACAGTGAAGGTAAATGGCCCTGTTAAACCCAATTGTGGTAGCCACATAAAACGTTTTAAATTCCAACTGCTAGGCGAAAATTCTTTGGTGGTTATACGTTTGCCGCGTTCCAATACTAATACGCGAAATCCTTTTTCTGTTAAACGCAATGCGCTGGCTGAACCACCAAAACCAGATCCGATAATAATCTGGTCAAAATCAAAGTTAGTACTCGACATGTATTACCCCTACTGCTAATCCGTTATTTCACATCAAGACTGTGCTTCAAGCACTACATTTATTTTAGAGTATCAGTGATGTGTCCATTAGGTTAATTAATGCTAACGCCTTAAATATGTTATCAAAATGTTTCCGCGGTTGTATGTACCATACTCTAGGTATCTCGCGGAATATTTGTTTAATTATTTGTTAATTATCTATTAACCTTAAGTTAAATAATACTCGTAAAATTACTAGGCTGTTATGTTTAGCGAGGCTTTCATCAATTAAACCGCGTTGGCGTTGACTTATCCGAGTATTAACGTGAAGGCTATCGCAAAAATAAAATATTGTCGAATATGTCTAATGAGGTAGAAAATGCGAATACATAAAGAGATAGCAATGAATCATAAAGGTCAGGATTTCTTTGTGGGCGATATTCATGGTGAATATGATTTATTATTGGCTACATTAGCACAGTGTCAGTTTAATTTTGAGGGTGACCGTTTGTTTTCAGTCGGTGATCTGGTTGATCGCGGTTCGAACTCCATGGCATGCCTAGAATTATTACAAAAGCCTTGGTTTTTCGCCGTACGTGGTAATCATGAAGAGATGTTGTTTGCCGATGAAGATAGTGAATTGGCACGTATTCATCGCCATGCCGGTGGTGAGTGGTTTTTTCAGTGTTCGGTACAAGAGCAGGACAGAGCTAAGGCCTTGGTCGACGAGTATTGCTCTGTGGCGCTGACGGTCGCATCTAAATTTGGCCCTATTGGTGTTTGTCATGCCAATGCACCGCGTAATTGGTCTGAATTACAACATGCGGATCTTGATAGTGTTGAGTTAATAAAAGACTGTACTTGGTCAAAGGCGCAGTACCAAGAAGTGAAAAAAGGCAATATGTTTCACATTAACGAGGTTAAATTTGTCATTCATGGACATGTGAATTGTGCGCGGGTAACGACAAACTTAAATCAACTTTGGATAGATACATTAATGCGAACAAGACGATTAACTGTCTTGTCCGCACAGCAAGCCTATATGGTGATTGCTTGACGTTTAATTTTGAGTTTGTGCTGGCGCCGCTTTATAAAAATAATTTAATTCAGTCAGGATCTGATTAAACTTAGCTTCGTGCATGACGGTGCGTGAGGTCGATTTATAATCACTGCGGTTGCGTACATCATGATTGCCTTGGCGACTGAATAGACCTTGATAAGAGAACAAGGTAATCGTGTCTTGCTGCAGGATCACAAAGTTATTCTTATCACCGAGTAGCTGCCATGTTTTAAACTCACCAGCAAATAAATCAATCCCGTTACTGTAATCTGAAATCGGATTGTTGACTGCGTTTAGATTGGCCAAAATTGTCGGCACTATATCAGTATGATTGGTATCTTGTTCTATCACCTTTGGCGTTTTACCTGGCCAGACGATAAATAGGGGCACTTGAGTTTGATAGATTGAGTAATTACTACCATAACCCCACGAGTGATCTTCTGAATCATTAAACTCATTACCGTGATTAGCAGTAAAAACAATGACGGTATTAGCGTATTGTCCTGATTGTTTTAACTGATAAACAATTTTAGCTACGGCCTTATCAACATAACTAACACTGTTACGATAACTGTTAAATAGGGCAATTTGTCGATTGCTTGCTTGGCTATTTAAGTCTTGGATATTAGGGTAGAACATCGCTGGGAAACCAGCTGGCGTTTCCATGTTTTGTACTGACGTTAAGCTTACGTAGGCAAACCAAGGCGTTGAAGTATCTTGTTGTTTTATCCAGTTGCGTGTTTGTCTTACTGTATCAGTATCATTTTCCGTGCCTTCAACAATAGTCGTTTGTGGACGATGCAAATTGATGAAGGTCGTTTGCTGTTGTTTGTGTGTTGTTAACTCTTCGGTATTAAATATACCAAGATTATAGTCAGCTTGAACAAAGTAGTCGAGCATAACAGGGGGGGTTGCTGATGTTTCGATATCATCCCAATATTGCGGTGCAAGACCATACATGATGCCAAAATTACCTAACATGTCATTATTGCTGGTACTAAAATGCTGGTTAAATCGTTGGCCTTGACGCGATAATTTCGACATTTCAGGCATCACGCTTTCATTGAGCATATCAGCTCTAAGCGTACTGATATTAATCAACAATACATTTAGTTTTTGATTTTCTTCGTTCACGACCAAAGGATGTTTAGGGTAGTCGAGACGCGAATCTGATTGTGTTGATGTATCAGTAATACGTTTTTCAAATGCTTTTTTATCTAACCAACCGTATTTAACCAAGAAGGTTCTTGCTGTCATTGGGTATGCGAGTGGGAAATTAGCTTTTTGTGCAGTAATAGGACGGTATACCGCTGCATCTGCCCACATGTGGAGTAGATGACCCGTTAAGAAGCAACAGAAAAAGAAAATGGCGATAATAGGGCCAAGTTTAAAACGGCTTAACGGTCGTAGTCTATGCCATAACAAGCTGGAAATAAGTAACTCAAGTAAAAACAAAAACGGCACGAAAACAAAGAAGGAGTGCCAATCTGAGTTTAATGTTTGTTCATTTTCGCCAAGCAGTATCTCAAAGATAATCGGGTTGATATGTAAATTATAGAGCTTAAATATCTCTGTATCGATAATTAACAGCGATAAACCCACAGTGGCAAAGATAACGGTTAAAAATCGTAACGCCCGTGGAAAAGGTATTAGGAAACTAATAGGGAAGATCACCACCAGATACAATATAAAAATAATAAAGCTGAAGTGGCCTAGCAGACTTATAAGAGAATAAACTTGACCGAGCATAGTTTCAGGCCATTCGGCGATGAAAATATAACGTGATGCAAGTAAGATAGCCAGTAAGATGTTGGCTAAGCTAAACCAATGACCCCAACTGATAATCTTGGAGACTTGATCGCGATAATGATGTCCTGTTTCTAGCATAAGTTAAACTGCAGTCTCTATTAGTGCTTTGATAGTGTAATGGGTAAAAATAAATGACAAGGCATCCTTGCCTATCATTTAATTAATGTGATGTATCTTTTGATTTTACTGACGCAACAAGCGCTTTAGCAAATTTTTCAGCAACCGCTTGGCGCTGTTTTGGTGATAAAGACGCGTTGATGATGTTCGCAGCTGCATTACCAAGAACCATTAAGCCAAGGTCTAAGGGTGCATCGTGTTTTTCTAGTACATCGATAACTTCATCAATCACTTTTTCAACTTTATCACTTTTGTATTTAGAAACTATAGGCATAATTTAATCTTTTAATGTATGAATGGGCAAAGATGATTATAATACCTCACAGAATTCATTAACTCTAATACTTTAAATATATGCAGCTAAAATTAAATAACATTATTCTACATTCATTAGCCTTTAATACCGAAGGTGAGCTTAAATGCTACCCACGCAGTGAAGAACTGGTTACTTCACAGCCTGTTGAAGAACTTGCGAGTGAATTACACCGCATTTATAACGCCAAGCCTGCGAAAGGTTTTGGTTACTTTAAATGCGCAGAAGAAGACAATAGTCGTTTACCTTTTGAAATTGAATTGCGTAAATTCATCGATGAAGAAAGTAATTTTGTTGATTTTTCCAGCGCAGCATCAAGTTTGTTAGTTGGCGAATTATTAAAATATGACTTTGTGAGCCAAGGTATTCTGTCATTTGTACATTATAACTGGATGGCTTCAGACTATCTCATCGTGGCTTTATTAGAAAATAAAGACAGTGTGATGGTGACTGAGCAGCTAGATTTGAGCAGTACGCATTATCTTGAATTGTCCAAAGTGCAATTGGCCGCTAAAATCGATCTGACGGAATGGCGTCAAAATAGTGATTCAAAACGCTATTTATCTTTTATCAAAGGACGTGCAGGCCGAAAAGTCTCTGATTTCTTCCTGGATTTCTTAGGTTGTACAGAAGGCATGGATGCAAAAATACAAAATGCTGGCTTAATGCGCGCTGTAGATGAGTTTTGTCATGTTGCTGAGCTAGATGCTGACGAGTCAATTCAAGCGCGTGAGCAAGTTGCGCAATACTGTAATGAGCAAATTAAAGAAGGTAACGAGATTGAAGTTAAAGATCTATCAGATCATTTAGCGGATGTATCATCGCGTGACTTCTATCAGTATGCGTCAGAAGCATATCAGCTTGAAGATAGCTTCCCTGCTGATCGTGGTGCGGTACGTAAACTGACTAAATATGTCGGACAGGGTGGTGGTTTAAGTGTTAGCTTTGATCAGAAATTAATGGGAGAACGTATTAGTTATAATGCCCAAACTGATACGCTAACAATTGTTGGTATCCCACCGAACTTACGCGAGCAGCTAACGCGTCGCAGTAATTCAGATGACGATAACGAATAATACTTAATTGGTTATGAGTGATTAGTTATTTTTTATTAATAGTTAATCACTATTTCCATCAGGTTTTGCTGAGCGTTATCAATTGGCGCATTGTTAGCTTAATTTGTTTTCGATAGACCTTGCCTGTTTGAGTCCCCATTCCCCTTTTATAGCCACTTTTAGCATCATATCTAAGAATATATGTAAGCCGTTATTATCGAGGTCAAGGCAAATGCCATGGTTTTCTCGAGAATAAATATATAAGGCGACCAGATTATCAGGCTTTTTATCTAAAGATATACGTGTCGTGAGCAGAGCCTCTGGTTGTGCTGGTGTTGATTTTTTCTGTATTTCGGTTCTGCCTGCTGCGTCATGTAATGCTTGCTGGTGTTTATCTGCAAATGAGGCTTCTTGGTCGGTTTTATTGTTTTTGTAACAAGATTGAATTTTATCTAACTCATATTGCAGGGTTAACTCGGCATTCAGCATTTCTAATAATTTTTTGCACATGTGCCGAGTGAGCCACCATTGAGGATGATTTATATTATTTGAAACGATAAGTAACATGCGATCTTCAACAGGGTTATAAGTTAAGCTAACTTGGCTCATTCTTAGTCCTTACTGGGTTAATACGTGGTATTGATATTACTTAATAGTAGTTTTTACATTGTAAAGTGCAAATGGAAATGAGAAACAGTTCTAGGTAATTTTGATGCGATTTTAGCGAGTATAGGCTAAGTGGTAATAGAGGCGGAAGGGTAGGGAATAAGGGGGGCAGAGCTCCCCTTGAATCGATTATGCAGTCATCATATTATGCATCAAAGTATTATTATGCTTCAGCAGTTGCTTTTACTGGTGCTTTAATTACTTTTTGTACTTTAGCTGGTTCAGTTTTTAATTCACTGATCATAGTAGCAAGTAGGTCAATTTTACTTTCTACTTCATTCAATTTTTGACCTTGAGCACCAGTAAAGCGGCTAGTGATGCTTTGTGCTTTAGTTTCAATTGATTCTAAAGAGATTTTTTTACCTAAAAGTGCAGCAACTTGTTCTTTTACTTGAGGTTCAACTTGCGTACCGCGCTCAACTAGAGATTCAAAAAGTTTAGTTGCTTTATCTGATGACTTTGATGCTTCATCAATGATTGTGCCATAAACACCAAAACCTGCAGTGATAGATGTTTTTGCTGTTTCTTTTGCGACATTGTAGATAGTTTCTACTTGGTTTAGTAAGTTAGCCATGATTATCACTCCTAGTGAAAGTATTTAAATTAAGTTTCTTTTCAGTTGAGTTAATCATATTGGTTTTATTTAGAAATCACATTCCAGAGCTAAATAAAAATGAAAAATTTTAAATAAAAATGTATTGCCTTCGATAATGCCTGTCTGGACTCGTATAAATAGAAGACAGGTGTAAGGTTAATTTGTGATGTTCGCATGACAATTTTGTGAAATATTGATATTCATCCAGCTAAATGGGTTTTTTAAAGTTATACTTTTGCTTCTTCAAATGCCCACTTTATTTGGATGAGATGAATAATTTGGGTGAATAATTCGTTTGTTAAAAAGGATAGAACAATCATGGCGTTCAAACATATCGTAATGTGGACTTTGCTCGACACGGCTAATGGTAATGATAAAAGCACAAATGCTAAATTAGCCAAAGAAGCACTTGAAGCGCTTAATGGTCAGATCCCTGGGTTACAACGTTTGGAAGTGGGTATTGATTCTCTGCAAGGCGCAGGCTCTTACGACTTAGTATTGATTGCTGATCTAGATTCTCGTGCAGCGTTAGATGTATACCAAGATCACCCTGCACATCAAGCTGTGTTACCTATGATGAAAAGTATTACTAGTCAGCGCGCAGCGGTAGATTACTAATATTTATAATACTGGATATGTAAGAAAGGAGAGCGCTTGCTCTCCTTTTTGCATTTTATAGTGTAGCGCAATAGTTTAACGTTATTACTTAAGCCTTGTGCGAAAAGGTATCGCGTAAGTTATGCGCTGCGGTGACCATGTTCTGCAATGCTGCTTCTGTTTCTTGCCAACCACGGGTTTTAAGACCGCAATCTGGGTTAACCCACAAGCGTGCTACATCTATGTATTCACTGGCGTTAGTGATCAACTGGGTCATCCATTCAACACTTGGTACGTTCGGTGAGTGAATGTCATAAACACCTGGTCCAATGTCATTCGGATAACTAAAATCAGTAAACGCAGATAATAGTTCCATGTTAGAGCGTGATGTTTCAATAGTGATCACATCCGCATCTAATGCCGCGATTGAAGGCATAATGTCGTTAAACTCGCAGTAACACATGTGTGTATGGATCTGAGTACTGTCTCTTACACCTGACGCGCTAATACGGAATGCTTTTGTTGACCAATCTAAATAAGCTTGTTGTTCACTGTTACGTAGCGGTAGCCCTTCACGCAGTGCAGGTTCATCAATCTGAATGACTTTAATACCAGCCTGTTCTAAATCAACAACTTCATCGCGGATCGCCAATGCAATTTGGTTAGTTTGCTCTTCACGGCTAATATCATCACGGGTAAACGACCAGCACAAAATAGTTACTGGACCTGTCAGCATACCTTTCATTAGTTTGTTGGTTTGTGCTTGTGCATATTCACTCCAAGCTACTGTCATTGGTGCTGGGCGAGAAATGTCACCAAAGATGATTGGTGGTTTAACGCAACGGGTACCATAGCTTTGTACCCAACCGTTTTTAGAAAATGCAAAGCCATCAAGTAATTCACCAAAGTATTCAACCATGTCATTACGCTCTGGTTCACCGTGCACTAACACATCAAGGCCGAGTGCTTCTTGGCGCGCAACCACATCTTTTATTTCAGCTTGCATCTTGGTGATGTATTGGTCTTGGCTAATCACATTTTGTTTAAATTGATTACGGGTCTGACGAATATCACTGGTCTGTGGGAACGAACCTATGGTGGTTGTTGGGAACAGGGGCAAGTTTAACTCTTGTTGTTGGTTCACTATACGTTTAGTAAAGCCACTATGACGCTGTGCATCTTTGTCGGTAATCGCAGCAACACGCGCTTTAACTGCGGCGTTGTGAATTCGAGATGATGCCGCACGAGATAATACCACCGCCGCGGACTCGTTTAGTTGCGTTGTTAGTACTGTCGAATGGTCACCGCTTAACAGTGAATTGATGGTGCTAATCTCTGTTAATTTCTGCGTTGCATAGGCTAACCAAGATTTCAGTTCGCTATCAAGTTTGGTTTCGTTATCCAGATCAACCGGGCTATGCTGCAATGAACATGATGACGCTACCCACAAACGATCAGCTAACTGTGCTTTAGCTTGCTGTAATGCAGCCACTGATTGGGTTAGATCATTACGCCAAATATTACGACCGTTAACGATACCGGCAGACAAAATAGCTGTATCAGGCAGTAAGGCTAATGCGGTTTCAAGCTGCTCAGGTGCTCGAGATAAATCAATATGGAAACCATCAACCGGTAGTGAGAATGCTAACTCGGCATTATCGCCTAGCGCACCAAAGTAACTGGTGAGCAATAGCTTGTTATTACCTTTAGCTAATTCGGCATAACTTGCTGTAAATGCTTGTTGCCATTCACTCGTTAGATCTTGAACTAGAATTGGCTCTTCGATTTGCAGCCATTCAATGCCTTCACCGGCGATATTAGCCAGCAGTTGCTTATAGGTAGCAACAAGTTGTGGTAGTAGGGTAAGTTTATCAAAATCACCGTTGGTTTTACTCAATGATAAGTAGCTTACCGGCCCTAATAAATTGGCTTTAATTGGGAAGCCAAGTGCTTTTGCTTCTTGGATCTCTTCAATTAATTGGTTGTAGCTTAATGCGAACTGCTGATCTTCGTTTAGTTCCGGTACCAGATAGTGATAGTTAGTATCAAACCATTTGGTCATTTCACATGCCGCAGCTTGTTGACCACAGCAAGGGCTAGAGCCACGGGCCATATTAAATAGCGTATCTAGGGTGATTTTTTCTTCTTGATGACGTGCAGGGATAACACCTAAGGTCGCTGATAATGCGAGTACTTGATCGTACCAAGCAAAGTCACCCACAGTGATGAAGTCTAAACCAGCATCAATTTGTTGTTGCCAGTGTTTAGCGCGCAGTTGTTTACCAACGGCTTCTAGCTCAACTTTGCTGATATCATTTTTCCAATATGACTCAATTGCTTTTTTCAACTCGCGGTCTGCACCGATACGTGGGAAACCTAATATGTGTGATTTAGCCATTTGCAACTCCATTTGATTTTTGTGAACACTCATAAACGTAAAGCCGTTTAGATGGCTAAAGTATTGACCATTATTTAATGTGAATCAAATTCATATTTTTACTGATTAAGTTGAAATTAATTGAAGTTGGCATTATGCTAAATTTAGTCATCAGTTTGAAAGGGAATTAACGATGCTCGAAGTTAAGCATTTGAAAACGATTATCGCATTAGAAAAAACAGGCTCGTTAGTGGAAGCATCTGAAAGTCTTTATATGACACAGTCAGCGTTATCGCATCAGATTAAAGATCTTGAAGAGCGTTTAAATACGTCGTTATTTATTCGTAAAACCAGACCATTGCGATTTACCGTTGCAGGGGAGAGGGTACTTAAACTAGCGAAATCAGTACTGCCTATGTTTGCCAATACTGAACGCGATATCAGTCGGTTATTGTCGGGAAATGCCGGGCGCTTGCACATGGCGATTGAATGTCACAGTTGTTTTCAATGGTTAATGCCGGCGATAGATGTGTTTCGTGATCAGTGGCCAGAGGTCGAGCTTGATTTAGCGTCTGGTTTTAGTTTCGCGCCTTTACCCGCCCTTCAACGCGGTGATGTCGATTTAGTTGTCACGTCCGATCCACAAGTATTATCCGGTATTCATTACGAACCGTTGTTTAGCTATCAGCCGATGTTAGCGGTAAGTCGCCATCATGCGCTGGCGGATAAGCCTTATATTGAGCCAGAAGATCTAGCGACAGAAACCTTAATTACCTATCCTGTTGAGCAACAACGTCTTGATATATTCAATTTATTTCTAGACCCGGCGGGTGTATCACCACATGCTATTCGCCATGCGGAATTGACCATTATGATGTTACAGCTGGTGGCGAGTGGCCGCGGTGTGGCAGCATTGCCGAATTGGGCGTTAACAGAGTATTTAGAGAAAGATTATATTGTCGCGAAGCCGCTAGGTGAAGAAAGTTGTTGGACTACGCTCTATGCTGCAATCCGTGTTGAACAACTGGAAATGCCTTACATGAGTGAGTTTTTAAAAGATGCCAAAGCCAGCTCTTTTCAGCAGCTGAAAGGGATTAAAATAGCGAGTTAATAACTAGTCAAGTATTAAAAAGGGAAACGCTCACCGTGAGTCTATTTCCCTTTTTATTTACTGTTTATGCTTGTTAGTTTATCGACAGAATAAGTACTTATATCGCTATAATAATGTCTCAATACTCGTCACTTTTTTCTTCATGACTGCTTATTAATCTTCTTCGTTTAACAACTGCTTAACAAGCATTCTTACCGTATCAATATCAAATGGTTTATCGCATAGCGCAGAGACGCCAGCTTGCTTGACTGCCGATAATTGGGCGCTGCCTTCTTCAGACGTTACCATTATAATCGGTAGGTTAGCTAATTCCGGATTCAATCTGATTTTTTCAACTAATTCCTTACCGTCCATTTCAGGCATATTGTAGTCGGTAACGATCAAATCGAAGGTGTTTTGTGCCAAATACTCTAGCGCTTCGACGCCATTTTCGGCAGTCGTAACACCGACAATACCCATACTGTTTAATACCCGGCAAATGTGTTTTCTTGCGGTTAAGCTATCATCAACAACCAAGATGCTTAATGCTGTTACATCGTATAAATCTAATTCCATTTCTTCTGGTTCGATATAGCTAAGCGTGGCATTTAACGCGCGTTGCAAATCAACAAACTTAAATGGTTTAGGTAAAATAGCCACCGCGCCAGCTTGTTTTACTTTATCTAACACTGAGAAACGTTGTTCGCTGGAGATGAGCATAAAGGCGATATTTTCAGTGAGTTGATTTGATTTAACTAATTCGGCTAACTCAGCGCCTGAGCCATCTTCAAAATACATCGCGCTAATGATTAAATCGGGAATAAACCCCGTTAAACTCTGCTTTGCCTGCTCAAGAGAGACAACACTTTCGATGTTATCAACACCAGCATCCTGCAATTGTGTAGTGATAAATCTACGTTGTGTACTAGAAGGCTCAATTAATAAAATAGACAGATCACGAACTTCAAGACTCATATTATTCCTTGTTATATAATTTTATATTACTACTAATTAACTAATGCCATGATGAATATCGCCAATTAACCTGATATAAAATATCCTGACTTGGCACAAGAGTCTAGTTTTACTGTGATGAAAAGAGACCTTGATTGCCGATATTTATTGTTATGGTGATATTCTTTATTCTACAGCCTATATGAATAAAACTCTGAGCTGGTTAACTATTTAGGGCGTAGTTTACGAGGATGATTTATAGGGCTTAATAGGGTTCTAATTTTATTTGATTGAGATCGATTATTTAGCCATATCCATTTGTAATGGATGATAAACTTGATAGTGTTGATTGTAATTAAAATCCAAGACATAAACGCAATAGATCGAACGCCAATACGGATTAGCAAATAATATCATTATTCAGGGAATTAAAGGACGAAACTATGGACGAGACCGCGTTACAACAAGAGTTCGAACAACTACAGAGTGTGTACACCATGCTCACTGAGTTTGTGGTGCAATACAGTTTCCAGATTTTAGGGGCGATGATTATCTTTATCATCGGCTTGTGGCTGGCCAGTAAAGTGCAACGCTTTATTGCTGCCCTGTGTGTAAAGCATGATGTTGATGTCACGCTGAGCGGGTTTATTTCCAACGTTGTGCGCATACTCGTCATTGTGATGGTCGCGGTTATCGCGTTGGGCAAACTTGGGATCAGTGTAGCGCCGTTTATTGCTGCAGTCGGTGCCTTGGCATTGGGTGCTGGTTTGGCCCTACAGGGGATGCTGTCAAACTATGCTGCTGGGGTTACCATTATTCTAACTCGTCCGTTTGTGGTCGGTAATACCGTCAAAATCCAGGGTGTCATTGGTGTGACGAAGGAGATCACCCTCGGGATGACCATCCTTACGAATGAAGAGGGTGAAGAGATCAGGATCCCTAACAAGCACATCGTTGGTGAAATTTTGCATAACTCCTTTGAGTATATGTTGGTGGAATCCTCGATTGGCATTAGCTACAGCGACGATCCAGAACAGGCAATTGCCACGTTGCGAACTGCGCTGGATCGCATAGATGCAGTAGCCAAAGAGCCCGCTGCGCAAATTGGCATTGAAGCCTTTGGCGATAGCTCAATCAATTTGGGTGTACGTTTCTGGGTGCCGACACAAAACTATTATGAAGTGAAATACAGCGCGAACCTAAAGATGTTTCAGGCATTGAAACAAGACGGAATAACCATACCGTTTCCACAACGTGAAGTACGGTTATTGTCAGAAACGGCTTAAGCACAGCAGCATACTGTGGCCTAGCTAATGGGATCATTATTTATTTAAACGCATATCAATGTGTGGGATACCGTCTTCCATATACACTTCTGAAATAGGTTTAAATCCGTGGTTTTGGTAGAAGGTTTGTAAGTATTCTTGTGCTCCAATATCAATAGTTTTACCTGGCCAATGCTGTTCACATTGTTTCAATGCTTCTATAATCAGTTGATGGCCAAGACCATTTCCGCGAGCTGTTTCTTTCGTAGCAACGCGCCCTAAGCTGACATTTTCATAAGATATGCCAGCAGGGAGTAACCTTGCACATGCAATAATCTCGTCGTTTTGTGATCCTACAAGGTGATATACATCGTCAATGATATCTTTGTCATCTAACTCTGGATAAGGGCAGGTCTGTTCTACAACAAAAATATTTATTCTTAGCTTGATAAGCTCATGAAACTGTAATGTGGAGAGTTTATTAAAAGGAAGCGTTTGCCAAATAATCATTTATTTATCCTAAGTGTTGAGTATTTGGATAAAATTTAGCAACTCAGGCTGGTATTATCGTTAACTTATGTTAATTATTATCTTTTATTCTAGTTTTAATACGACTTAAGCTGACATGAGTGATCCCAAGATAAGCTGCAATCTGGTAATCATTTAGTCGTGTGAGTAGCAGAGGGAAGTCTCGACAGAATATTTCGTATCGCTCTTTGGGCGTATGTAGCATGAAGCGCTCTTTATTTTCTTTATACATCAGTTGTGTTTCTAGTAACTTAATATATAAAGGATGTGACTTATTTCGCCACTCCTGAACAGAGGAAATGGGTAAACAAAGTAGTACTGTTGCAGTTAAAGTTTCCACCAAATATGGCGAAGGAAGCCCCTTTACGAGGGATTCAAAGCCAATTATCCAATCCTGTTCCCAATAGAATTCTTTACTAAATTGCTTACCTTGCTCAGTAATATAACAAGCATGGCAGGTACCTTCTAAAATGAAATAAAACGAGTCAGAAACTTCGCCTTGGTTCAACAATACATGTTGAGCGGGAAGTACTAATGGTTTTGCAACACGAGTTAATATATCAATATCTAAGGCCGTGAATTCATTTTGTTCTAATTGCTTAATGAAGGTCGGGTTCATGAGATCCTTTAAGTTAGAAGGTACCAAAGCTTAATCAATTTAGGTTTGGCACTATAATAAAATGAACTCGCTGCTGTTGTCTATTTCCATTGCGAAATAGGTTAACGTGTTTACAGGTACATCTTCAGCTGCAACATTGATAATGCTCTAAACTTCTGCAGCCTAGCCAATAGCGACTAAGCTGCAGCTCTATTTATAACGTAGGGTTATAGCGTTGGGTTTGTTGGCAAGATAAAGCTAAATGTAGTGCCTTGGCTTAATACACTCGATACCGAAATATTAGCATGGTGCAAGGACAGTAGTTTCGCCACGATAGCTAGTCCTAACCCTGAATTCCCTTGTTGGCCATTGACGGTATTTTTCGCTCTAAAATGCGCATCAAAAATATGGTCAACATCTTCTTTAGGGATCCCAACACCAGAATCCGTGATACTAATGATAAGTTGATTATCTTTAGGCTGCAGTTGGATCTTAATACTGTCGCCTGACTGGCAATGCCTTAGCGCATTATCAACTAAGTTAGTTAGTACCCGCTCCAACTTGGCGATATCGGCAATGGCTTGCAGGCTAGGGTCTTTAGGCTCTACAGACAGAGTGATATTTTTTTGCTGTGCTTGCAGCTGAAATTTACTCAATACGTCCTGCGCCAGTTCTGCGACCGCCACTGGCTCCTGATATAAGCTAACGGTATTACTGTCTAACTGAGCGAGCTCAATGATCTGCTCGACAAGGCGTTGTAACTGATTGGCATTCTTCTGTGCCACTTGGATAAAGTCACTGCCTGCAGCTTCTGGATATTGTAATAACCAGGTTTCCAGATAACCTTTCAATGACGCCAGTGGCGTTTTCAAATCATGGGAGATATGTGACAGCATTTCCCGACGCAGTTGTTCGGTTGATTTTATCTGTGTCAGTTGTTTATTGATCTTACTTTCTAATGAGCCAAAATTGTTATGCAGATTGATAATTTCATTGGCGGCATATTGATCGGGTGTCGAATTAGAGAGCGTAGTGAAGTCACTATTCACGAAGCTGGTCATATCTTTGTCTAGCTGACTGATAGGGCGAACCAGTCGTGCAAAAATAAACACCAATAGCGCAAAAGCGAGGGCAAAGAATATAATCAAAGCAGCAAGGATCTTATACATGTCGCTGTCGAATGCTAAGTTCTTGACAATACTGTCGTACTTATCACCGCCGAGGATCACAAACACATAACCAATTTGCTGGCTATTTTTGAATATCGGTGCGGATGAAAATAGTTTCTGTTTATCAGGGCTTCTTGGGTTATCCGCATAAAGAGGGTAATTAGCGCCTTTAATAAAACGTTCTAGCGGTTTTACGTCAATGATATTACGTTTTATCTTATTGGGTTCAGCTGCATACACTAATAGCTGGCCGCGGTTATCCGTGATGTATATTTCATAACTGGGACCAAGCAGCATCAAGCTGTGAAAGGCGGGTTTGAGTGCCGAACGGCTGATTTCACCTTGCTGTAAATCATCTGAATAATGAATGATTTGCTGGGCTAAATTTTTATGCAGTGTTTGTTCTACACGCGCCGAGTTGGTATCGGTGATCGCGCAGTAAATAACAAACAAACCCGTCGCCATCATCACAAACAAAATAATTAACGGGAAGGTTATCTGCCCTAATAAAGACCTATGTGACATCGCTGACCTCCAGTTTATAACCAACGCCCCACACTGTTTTGATGTAAGTAGGTTGTGCTGGATTTGGCTCAATTTTGTTTCTTAGTCTATTCATATGTGAGTTAACGGTATGCTCATAACAGTCGTGATGGTAATCCCATACTTCTGCTAGCAACTGCTCTCTGCTATAGACTCGACCGGGCGATTTAGCTAAAAACAACAATAACGAAAACTCAGTACTGGTGAGGGTAATTAACGTGTCGTTTCTACGTACGCTGTGTGTTGCTTGATCTATGATGAGGTCAGCAATCTTGATGCGTTCTGGCGCGATATTACTTGCGGCTTGCACATTGCTGCGACGCAGTAGGGCTTTAACGCGGGCTTGTAATTCTAAAACACTAAAGGGTTTAGCGAGGTAATCATCTGCGCCAGCTTCCAGACCCTGTACGCGGTCGAGCTCTTCAGTACGTGCAGTTAACATCATGATCGGCACAATAGCGTCAGTCGCGCGTATTTTTTTGCAGATATCGAGTCCATCCATATCAGGTAGATTGAGATCTAATAAGATAAGTTGGAAGGTCTGTTCGCTTAGCTGTTGAAAAGCATCCTTGGCGTTGTGACAACAAATGACCTTGTTGCCTATCATCTCTAGGTTGATGCGAATTAAATTAGCGATATCCTGCTGGTCTTCGACCACCAATACATGTGTATCCATTGTATCCTTACCTCTTTATACTATTCGATATTTAGTTATTGTATTTTGTGTTTTTAGCTATTTTTGTATTAGGTTGTATAGCAACTGCGAAGGCGAAGCATTTCAGCCTCATTTAGTGCGATCTACGTTGGGTTTCTTATAACCGTTTGTATCCATATCATACATCTGCCACTTAATTCATGCATTTTATTTTATCTTGGCTACCGTTAAATTATACCCCACGGATAGAGTGTAACAGCATGCTTGGTCAGATAACTGAAACGGATAAATTAATTTTGTTATATCAACTTGAAACACAAGGCGAACTGGAGTCTGAATCCGTGCTGGATATCTCTGATGAAGAAGCACGCTTTATTCGTACCTCGGGTGAATATGTGTTGTGGGAATCAGGTAAGCGTGACTTTGACTACCCTGAAGTGGCGAACTCGCATTGGCTAGAAACAACTTACCGTGGTCAAGCGGCTAAATTAGATTGTTTACAAACGCGTGATGCGGTTTTATGCCCATTAATGCAGGGAGATCAATTCAAAGGTGAGTGGCATATTCACAATGGTTTTTTACGGATGAATATCGCGTCTTCTCATCATCATATCGAATTGTTCTCTGTCGCCAACTATGACAGTAATATTCATTCATTATTACTGTTTCAGGACAAACAGCTAAAAGGGTCGGCAAATATCACCTTAATGGTGTGAAAACACTGATGAGGTAACACCTTTGGAACCGCCGTTTGATATGTAAAACCATTTGATTTGATAGTCACAGCTGATTAATCATCATTAAAACGACCGTTTAATTATCGAATCCATATTTTAAAGGCATTAATATTTAACCTATAGCGGTGTAAAATTAGCCATCAATTACTAACAAAATCGCTAGAATGTGAAAAAAGGACACTTTATAATAAAAAGTAACAACATATGTCTTTTTATTTCATAGCATTATTTCTTCATTTTGCCACCTTTCGATATCCACTCTCATTTCAAACGAAACCCGCTTTGCTCGGTCATGTAAATCATTGAAGATTAAACTAATTTAACCTTGTCAATCACGCTTCAAAGATGCTCTAATTCGAGCTGCATAATAATTTATTTTACTTTTAATCCACATTTTAGATTCTATATTCAATTTGAAATGCGGTAAGGTTAAATAAATTGTTGTTGCGTTAAGTCACATTTTTGTGAACAATCGTTAGTGACAAATAACCCATTTCATTTTTATTATGAATGGGTTGAATCCGATACTTTGTACTTATGCTTCTCCGTACCTCATGCTAAATGAGATACACATGGAACGTAGTATTTTATCTTTGATGTTGAAACAGACAGGAACAGATGATGCAAATAGGTATACCAAGAGAGAGCCTCAAAGGTGAAACTCGAGTTGCTGCTACACCAGCAACTGTTGAGCAGTTACAGAAATTAGGTTTTTCTGTGTTGGTTGAAAGCAATGCAGGCCAACTATCTAGTTTTAGTGACGCTACTTTTGAAGCGGCTGGAGCAACAATTTCGGCAGATACCAAAGAAGTTTGGGCTGCAGATATTGTACTTAAAGTTAATGCGCCAGCAAATGACAAAGAAATTAAGTTATTACAAAAAGGCACTTCATTAATTAGTTTCATTTGGCCAGCCCAAAATGAAGAACTTCTAGAGAAGCTTGCAAAACGTGAAATTAACGTTTTAGCAATGGACTCTGTGCCTCGTATCTCACGTTCACAGTCACTTGATGCATTAAGCTCAATGGCTAATATCGCCGGTTACCGTGCGGTAATTGAATCTGCAAATGAATTTGGTCGTTTCTTTACCGGTCAAATCACTGCGGCTGGTAAAGTACCACCTGCCAAAGTACTTATTCTTGGTGCTGGTGTTGCTGGTCTTGCTGCTGTAGGCGCTGCTGGTAGCCTAGGTGCGATTGTTCGCGCTTACGATACTCGCCCTGAAGTGAAAGAACAGATCACTAGTTTGGGTGCTGAATTCTTAACGGTTGATTTTGAAGAATCTGCTGGTTCAGGTGATGGTTACGCGAAAGTAATGAGTGACGACTATAAAGTTCAAGAGCAGAAAATGCTGGCTGAACAAGTTGCTGATGCTGATATCGTTATTACGACTGCATTAATTCCAGGTCGTCCAGCGCCACGTCTTGTTAGCCAAGAAATGGTTGATGCGATGAAAGCGGGTAGTGTGATTGTCGATTTAGCTGCCGTAAATGGCGGTAACGTTGAACCAAGTGTTGTTGATCAAGTTATTACTACCGCTGGTGGCGTTAAAGTTATCGGTTATAACGAGATGGCTCGTCGTTTACCTGCACAAGCATCTCAGCTTTACGGTACCAACTTAGTTAACTTGCTTAAACTATTAACACCAGAGAAAGACGGTGAAATGAGCATCAATTTTGATGATGTTGTTCAACGTGGTGTGACGGTCGTTAAAGACGGTGAAATTACTTGGCCTGCGCCACCGATTCAAGTTTCAGCTGCGCCTCAAGCAGCGAAAAAAGAAGAAGTGAAAGCAGCGCCTGCGAAACCTGAAAAGAAAAAAACCGGTATCTATAAAGCGATCCTAGCGGGTGGCGGTATCTGGGCTTATTCAGCGTTAGCAAGTTATGTTCCAGCGGAATTCTTAAATCACTTAATGGTATTTGCACTGGCTTGTGTGATTGGTTATTACCTGATTTGGGACGTTGCATCGTCATTGCATACACCGCTTATGAGTGTAACTAATGCTATTTCAGGTATTGTTATCCTTGGTGCTTTCTTCCAAATGGGCGCAGAGAGCGGTCTTGTTACCTTCCTCGCATTCCTCGGCACATTTATTGCCACTATCAACATCGCCGGTGGTTTTGCCGTTACTGAGCGTATGCTGAAAATGTTCCGTAAATAAGGATTTTTATAATGTCTCAAGAATCAATTGATGCTGCACAAACTGCGATTAACGCAGCGCAAGTAGCAGTAGATGCAGCAACCCAAGCTGCGCAAGTGGCACAATCAGCTGTTGTAGAGCAAGCGCCAGCTGTTGTTCAAGTTGTACAAGATGTTGTTGTTGCAACAAATGGTAAAGGTATTTTGGAAGCGGCTTATATCGCTGCTGCGGTACTATTCGTACTTGCTCTTGCTGCACTATCAAAGCAAGAAACTGCACAGCAAGGTATTTTCGTTGGTATTCTAGGTATGATTGTAGCGGTTGTTGCAACATTATTTAGCAGCGACGTAACAAACATCGGCTATATCATTGCCGCTATGCTTGCTGGTGGTGCATTTGGTGTACGCTGGGCAAACAAAGTTGCGATGACTGAAATGCCTGAAATGGTTGCTATCCTAAACAGCTTCGGTGGTTTAGCGGCAGTATTCATCGGCTACAACAGTTATATCGAACACAGTATTACTGAACCAGTAATGTTAAGTATTCACTTAACGTTGATCTTCCTAGGCGTATTTATTGGTATCGTTACATTTGTTGGTTCATTAGTTGCTTGGGGTAAATTAAACGGTCGTGTTAAATCGAGCGCATTAATGTTACCACACCGCCATAAAATGAACTTAGCAGCATTGCTTGTTATCGTTTACCTTATGTTCTCGTTTGTTGGTGCTGGTCTTGACGGCGACACTGCGGCGTTAGTCATCATGAGTATTATTGCCATTGTATTTGGTGCGCATTTAGTACTATCAATTGGTGGCGCAGATATGCCAGTTGTTGTATCTATGCTTAACTCTTATTCTGGTTGGGCTGGTGCGGCTACAGGTCTTATCTTAGGAAATGATCTGTTAATCGTAACGGGTGCGCTAGTAGGTTCTTCAGGTGCAATCTTAAGTTATGTAATGTGTAAAGCGATGAACCGTTCGTTTATCTCTGTTATTGCTGGTGGCTTTGGTAACGATGTTATCGCACCTACAGGTGATGAAGAGCAAGGTGTTCACGTTGAAACATCTGCAGCTGAAGTTGCTGAAATGTTGATGAACTCTAAGCGTGTAATTATCACTCCTGGTTATGGTATGGCTGTTGCTCAAGCACAGTATCCTGTATTCGCAATCACTAAGAAATTACGTGATGCCGGTATTGATGTACGTTTTGGTATTCACCCTGTAGCGGGTCGTTTACCTGGTCACATGAACGTATTACTTGCTGAAGCAAAAGTACCTTACGATATCGTATTAGAAATGGATGAAATCAATGATGACTTCCATACTACTGATACTGTACTTGTAATCGGTGCCAATGATACGGTCAACCCTGCAGCGAAAGAAGAAAACTCGCCAATCTCAGGTATGCCAGTACTCGAAGTTTGGAACGCAACGAACGTTGTGGTATTCAAGCGTAGTATGGCAACAGGTTATGCTGGTGTTCAAAACCCATTATTCTTCAAAGAGAATACAACTATGCTGTTTGGCGATGCTAAAGAAAGCGTAGAAGAGATCTTCAAAGCAATGTAATTGCACTGTCAGTATCGGTTAAATGATACAAGATATTTTGAAGATAGAAGGAGCCGAAAGGCTCCTTTTTTTGTTTTGAAATAAGGGATAATTCGTCGTCGTATTTATTTCTTATATCTCTGTGATTTTTTCGTCACATTACTATTAATTTAGGGATTGTGATGGTATAAATAAGTGGAATCTTAGTTTTAATACGTAGTTTAATTACAAACAGATAGGGAATACCATGTTTGAGAAAATCGTTACAGCAGCAGCAGATCCAATTTTAGGTTTAACTGAAGCATTCGCTAAAGATCCACGCGCCGAAAAAATTAACTTAGGTGTAGGTATTTATAAAGATGAAACAGGTCAAACTCCTATCCTAAAATCCGTTAAATTAGCAGAACAAAAGCTAATTGATGAAGAGAAAAGCAAAAGCTATTTAAGTATTGAAGGCTATAAAGCGTATGCGTCTGCAGTACAAAAATTATTATTTGGTGCCGATAGCGATGTGGTTACTCAGCAACGTGCAATTACAGCACAAGCGCCGGGTGGTACTGGTGCACTACGTACAGCTGCCGATTTTATCAAAAGTCATTTAACCAGTGATCGTATTTGGGTAAGTAACCCAACATGGGCGAATCACGGTAATGTATTTAGTACCGCTGGCCTTGAAGTTGAACAGTATGCTTACTACGATGCAGAAACGCGCGGGTTAGATTTTAATGCCATGTTAGCGTCTTTAGCTGAAGCTGAAGCGGGTGATGTAGTACTTTTCCACGGTTGCTGTCATAACCCAACTGGTATCGATCCAACGCTTGAGCAGTGGACTACGCTAGCGCAACTGTGTGCGAACAAAAAACTATTACCTTTATTTGATTTTGCATACCAAGGTTTTGCTACGGGTGTAGAAGAAGATGCGGCTGGTCTGCGTGTATTCGCCGAGCACTGTGAAGAACTATTAGTCGCTAACTCATTCTCTAAGAACTTTGGTCTTTACAACGAACGTGTTGGTGGTTTAACGCTAGTAGCAAAAGATCCAACTGTTGCAGTTGCTGCATTTAGCCAAATCAAATCTGGTATTCGTGCAAACTATTCGAATCCACCGGCACATGGTGCTGCTATTGTTGCGCTTATTCTTGATGATGAAGTATTACGTAATCAATGGATTGCAGAAGTAGCTGAGATGCGTGTACGTATTAACGAAATGCGCGAGCTATTTGTAGCAACTCTGGCTGAGATGGGTGTGACTGGCGACTATAGCTTTATTACTCGTCAAAACGGCATGTTCTCATTCTCTGGTCTAACAAAAGAGCAAGTTGCTACGTTGAAAGATGAGCATGCTGTTTACATCGTTGGTTCTGGCCGTATCAGTGTTGCTGGTATGACTAAAAACAACATGCAGCCACTATGTAAAGCGATTGCAGCTGTGCTTTAACTATTACTATTAACTACGACTTACTTAACGACTACTTATTTTTAATAAATAGGAACAGTGATAAGTTAAGAGCTAGCAATAGATAATTGTTGATATAATGAATGATTAAATGAGTGCTTCGGCGCTCATTTTGCGTTTAAGGCGTTCCGTAAAATAACCATAAAATCATTTTTAATAACGTGACGATATAAAATAGCGTCACGTTATTGCAAATTGATATTAAGAATGTCTAATTATCACTCTATAAGTAATTTATTCTTTACATTTAGTTAATGTACAGCTGCTTATTCCAATATATTCAGTATATTTTAAATTAAAAGTTGTACCTAGATCACAAAACGTGTAAATTGCCGAAATCTTTGTAATCTTGAGGCAAAAATGAGTAATAAACCACTTCAAATCCTATTAGCTGGTATCGGCATAAACTTAACAATTGGTATCTTATACGCATGGGGTGTTTTCACTGTACCGCTAGCTGAAGCGTTGAACGTGACTGCTACAGATGTAAAATCACCATATAAAATTGCAGTTTTCACATTTGCTACTTGTTTACTTATTGCTGGTATTTTACAAGACAAGATTGGTCCTAAAAAAGTGACTATGCTTGGTGTAACACTAGTTGGTCTTGGTCTTATTGCTTCAGGTTATACTACAACGTTAACTGAACTTGAATTTACCTTTGGTGGTATTGTTGGTGCCGGTATCGGTTTCGCATACGCATGTATTAGCCCTAGTGCTATGAAATGGTGGCCAAAAGGTAAGAAAGGGCTAGTAAGTGGTTTAACTGCTGGTGGTTTCGGACTTGCTTCTGTTTACCTAGCGCCACTATCTACAAGCCTAATTGAAAGCTATGGTATCTACGATACCTTCAAAATCTTAGGTGCTGGTCTTTTAGCTATCGCAATTCCATTAGCATCACTGCTTGTAGCGCCACCTGCTGGTTATGTTGCTGATGCATCTGAAGCGCAAGCGACAGCGTCAAGTGATGACATCAATCTGACTTGGCAACAAATGCTGAAAACACGTCAATTTTACCAGTTATGGGTAATGTTCATGGTTTCAGCTGCTGCAGGTATCATGCTTATTGGTTCTGTTGGTAACATCAGTCAATCAATTGGTCTAACACCTGAGCAAATCGCATTCAGTGTTGTACTACTTGCAATTTTCAACACCGGTGGTCGTGTTGTTGGTGGTTTAGTTTCTGATAAGATTGGTCGTGTTAATACCCTTGCTTTAGTATTCATGCTACAAGCTGGTAACATGGCATTCTTTACGACAATTACAACGCAAATCCCACTAATGTTTGCAATTGCAATCGGTGCGATGTCGTACGGTGCACTATTAAGTGTATTCCCAACGATCACTGCTGATAACTACGGTCTAAAAACTTACGGCACTAACTTCGGTATCCTTTATTCTTCATGGGGTGTGTCTGGTTTCTTCGGTGGTTTCTTAGCAACGGTTGCAGGTTCAACTAACAACACTTATTTTGCTTTCTCAGCATTATTAGTTTTAGTTACTGTTATCGCATTCTTTACTAAGCCAGTGGATAAAGCAGCTGTATTAGCAAAAGAAGAAGGCAAATTGAAAGCTGCTAAAGCTTAATCATTAGCGCTTAATAATTTGTGTCAAAGGGATAGCTCAAGCAATTGACTATCCCTTTTTGTTAGAAATGTACATTACCGCCGATAGTGAAATACTTCAAATCAGCTTGGATAACGGTATAACCCGCTTCGATACTAAATGCATCTCCCAGTTCCATACCAAATTGAATACCACCAGAAAACCCATCTTCTTCCCATTTATTTATATCTGATTTTAATGTCTCTTCTAAATAGCCTGCTCTTAATCTTGCATAGTATTTACCAGGTGTACGATAGGTGCCGTAGATAGCGTAAGACTCATATTCCAAATCAACATCGTTCTCATCCATATCGACAAAAGTACCTTCAAATTCTAAACCGAAACCACTTTTTTGAATACCGACCATAAAAGTAGCAGGGATCTTAGGGTCTAGTTCATCAAAGGCGGTATAGATATAACCTGTTTTAGCACCGAGATAAAAGTCGATATCACCCGATGTTTTATCCTTGGCGATGGCGGGTGTTACTGCTATTGCACTGAGTGATAAAATGAGCGGAATTAATTTATTCATCGTTGATCCTTAATTTATGTGAACTCTGACGTGTTTTTTTAATCATAGTCTTAACAGCTGATTTCGCTATAATATGAACTAATTATCATTCTGATATCTAAGTAATAGCGCTAATTTAGTGCTATTTAGGTTATAGCAATTAACTGTGTTTAGTGTAGGTGAGCAGATCTCGTAATGAAGATCGTTGGTTTTGCCATATAACCCTTGGTGTTTTCATTTGAAAGTGGTTGAAGTGGCATTAATCGTATTTCTTATCTGATTTTTTAGCTGAAATTATTTTATAAATATGACTTTTAAATACTGGTTTCAAAGTATTGTTTTGTATTTTATGAAATCAGCATGCGTTGCAGTCTAATATCGTTTGGCGTTTATTTACTGTGGTATTATCCGTATTGACTAATAGATTAAATAAGTTGTTGTTTAACGGATAAATGACAATGAGAGGTGCTTGTGAGTAAAAAAGTAAAAGGCGATAACACTAAAAGTCGTAAAGGTTTATGGTGGAAATTATTGCTGATCCCTGTGTTTATTGGCATTGCGGTAATGGTTTATTTAGATGTGATAATTCGCTCTACTTTTGATGAAAATCAGTGGGCGGTCCCATCGACGGTTTACGCGCGTCCGCTTGAATTATATGAAGGTGCTGCGTTAACGGTTGCAGACTTGAAAACTGAACTGGGCTTGTTAGGTTACAAATTTGTGGGATACCCAACAAAACCAGGGCAAGTCAATATAGAAGGCGAGCAGGTTCATATCTATACACCTGGTTTTCAATTTAGCGATGATCTCGAACCACCACGTAACATTTTACTGACAGTGAAAAATGGCTTAGTGGCGAAGCTTGATACCGATGATAATGCCGCGTTATTACGCTTAGAGCCTGTGGTTATTGGTGGCATCTATCCTGCGCATAATGAAGACCGCCTATTAGTACAACTCTCTGAAGTGCCGGAATCGTTACAAGCTATGCTGGTGGCGGTTGAAGATGACAGCTTTTATGAGCATTTTGGTATTTCAGTGCGCGGTATTGCCCGTGCATTAGTGGCGAATATCAAACAAGGTGGTATTTCTCAAGGCGCGTCAACGCTGACTCAACAGCTGGTGAAGAATTATTACCTGAGTTCAGAACGTACTTTTAGCCGTAAAGCGCAAGAAGCCTTAATGGCGATCCTGCTAGAGTTGCACTTTACCAAGGCTGATATCCTAGAAGGTTATATTAACGAAATTTACCTCGGTCAAGACGGGCCTCGTGCTATTCATGGTTTTGGTTTAGCTAGCCAGTATTACTTCAAAACATCACTCGCCGAGTTATCACTTGATAAACAAGCGTTATTGGTCGCATTAGTGCGTGGCGCAAGTTATTACAATCCATGGCGTAATCCAGAACGTGCTCTGAAGCGTCGAGATTTAGTGCTGGATATAGCGGTACGTGAAGGACGTTTGGATGCGGAATTAGCGGCGACAGCAAAAGCACAACCATTAGGTATGGGTGAACAAACAGCTAGTAGCACTAAGCGATTCCCTGCTTATCTTGATTTGGTGCGCCGTCAATTACAGCGTGATTATAAAGTTGAAGATTTAAGTGAAAATGGCTTATCAATCTTCACCCATTTTGATCCTCTGGTGCAAAGCAGTGCGGAATTAAGTTTAACTAAAGCTATTGCGAGACATAAACGTGATGGATTGAGTGCTAAACTTGAAGGTGCGGTTGTTATCACCCGACCAAATACCGGCGCGGTGATTGCTATCGTCGGTGGCGCTAATACACGTTTTGCTGGTTTTAATCGCGCTATTGATGCAAGACGTCAAGTGGGGTCGTTAATCAAGCCTGCAGTGTATTTAACCGCATTAGAACAGCCAGAACAGTATAATCTGGCCACTGTGATTAGTGATGACGAATATAATCTGTCTTTACCCAATGGTGATATTTGGTCACCGAAAAATTATGATAAAAAAGATCACGGTGAGGTACTGTTATATACCGCGCTAGCTAAGTCTTACAATCAATCGACCGCACGTTTAGGCAATGAACTTGGCTTAGCTAAAATTGTAGATACACTCGGACGCTTAGGCGTAGAGCAAAAAGTACCTGAGCTACCCGCTATTACCTTAGGTGCTGTAGATATGTCGCCAATTTCGGTGGCGCAAATGTACCAGACCTTATCTGCAGATGGCTTCTATACACCGTTACTGGCGATTAGTGCGGTTGTTGATCCTAAGGGGGATGTACTTAAAAGTTATCCGTTAGCGGTTGATAAACGCTTTGATGCGGGTTCGGTTTATATGCTGCGCCATGCCATGCAAGCGGTGACGCATGAAGGCTCGGGCAGAGCACTCGAATGGCTATTACCTGATTTTGAAGTTGCAGGTAAAACCGGCACCACGAACAACTTAAGAGACAGTTGGTTTGCCGGATTCTCTGGTGACATGATGGCGGTGGTATGGATGGGTCGTGATGATAATGCCTCGACTGGCCTTACTGGTTCAAGTGGTGCGTTACGTGTTTGGGCTGATATTTTTCGCCAACGTTCAACGCTACCAATCCAGAACCTACCACCACAAAATATTACCGTCGGCTGGGTAGACAAAGATACTGGGCAAGGCAGTCAAGGCAGTTGTCTTAACTCTATTCCGTTACCCTTTATAAGTGGGTATGAACCGGAAATTGAGTTACGTTGTAACCAAGGTGTTAAACGGGTAATTGAGTGGTTCCGAGACTTGGTCGAATAATGGCTGAATAATATTTGTTAATTAAGCAAATATTATTCATCGAAGATTTAGCAAATAGTGGTCATGTAAAATGTAAAATGTAAAATGGAAGTAAAATGAGAATAATTAAACGCTTATGCCTCTTGGCCTTACCTTGGTTACTGACTGCTTGTGGCACAATTCCAACGTATAATTCCAATGGGACTGAAGTACAAGGTTCGACGGACACCAGCATAGATAACGCGAATACAGATAAACCAAGCAAGCCTGCGTCAACCGTTAAGCCAAAACAAGCACCTATAGACGATACGGCTCAAGCACCTGCAGCGGTATTATCGCTAATGAAGCGTGCAGAAGAGCAGGTGAGTAGTGGCGATAACCGCGGCGCTATAGCGTCATTAGAGCGCGCGATCCGTATCGCACCGCGTTATCCTGAAACTTATTACCGTTTAGGTGAGCGCTATTTTTATCAAGGTAATTATAAACAAGCCCGTTCATTGGCTGAAAAATCGATAACCTTGGGTGCAGATTGGCTGTTACGCCGACAAGCTGAGTCTTTAATTGAACGTGCATCGGCATATCAATAAATTACATATAGAGTAAAGAATGGAAATCGAATTACTAGAAATTAAAAATTTCATAAGCCAGTATCAACCTTTCGATCAGTTGCCAGAAGAAGCATTGGTCGAAGTCGTCAAAAGCATTGAGATCTCGTACTACCGTGCGGACTCAATGATCATTGAATATGGTCACAAGATCCATGATCTGTATTTTATTCGCAGTGGTGTGGTGGAAATATACCGCCGTAAAGGTGAATTGTACAATCGTCTAGACCAAGGCGAAGTATTTGGTCAGATGGGCTTAATCGCCAATAATAAAGTGCGACTACCTGCTAAAGCGGTTAAAGACACGCTGCTTTATTGTATTCCAGAATCAATCTTCCATGATTTTTGCGAGCGCTATGAAGCGTTTGCAGATTTCTCTGAAGTTGAAGGTACTATTCGCTTAAAACAAGCGGTTGAAGATAATAATGATGATGCCAATTCACTCACCACGTCAAAAGTGAAAACATTATTAAGTAGAGATTTAGTCATGTTGAAAAATACCACTTCCATTCAGGATGTGGCTAAAGTGATGGCGGTCGAAAGTGTCACTGCTGCGCTGATTAATGATCCCACGATTACCGACGAAGATGGTAATAATTTTGTCGGTATTATCACTCAACATGATCTGTGTGCCAAAGTTATCGCGATGGGCATGAGCGTTGACAACCCCGTTTCAGATGTCATGTCGACAGAACTGATGTCACTCGATCATAATGCCTATATATCAGAAGCTATGCTGATGATGCTGCGCTATAACGTCCATCACTTACCGATCCTAAAGAACAAGCAACCTATCGGCCTTATTGAAGTGGCAGATATTATTCGTTATGAATCACAAAATAGTTTGTTGTTGTCAGGTAGTATTTTTCAGCAACAAAATATTGAAGATCTGGTATTACTGTCAAAACAACTTAAAGATTGTTTTGTGCGTATGGTTAATGAAGATGCCAACTCACACATGATTGGTAGTGCGATGTCAGAAATTGGTCGCAGCTTTAAACAACGATTACTTGAACTTGCTGAAGAAGAGTTAGGTCAGCCGCCAGTGCCTTATTGTTTCTTAGCATTAGGTTCGATGGCGCGTGATGAACAATTGATAGTAACAGACCAAGATAACGGTATTATTTTAGATAATAGCTATGACGAAGCTCTGCATGGCGAGTATTTTGAAAAATTATCCAAGTTTGTCTGTGATGGATTAGCGGCTTGCGGCTATACCTATTGTACTGGCGATATTATGGCAACTAATCCAGAACATCGTAAAACCCAAACGCAATGGGAAGAATGTTTTGCTGACTGGATTGATAATCCGAACCCACAAGCGCTATTAAACTGTTCTATCTTCTTTGATTTAACTGGTGTTTATGGTCGCGTTAAATGGGCTGAACAATTAAACGCCTTTATTCTACGTCGTGCCAAGAAAAATAACCGATTCTTAGCGTGTTTAGCACGTAACGCCTTAAACCGTACACCACCGTTGGGTTTCTTCAAAACCTTCGTGATGGAGAACGATGGCCGCCATAACAATTCAATTAACTTGAAACGTCGTGGTACAGCACCACTTGCAGATTTGATCCGCGTGCATGGATTAGCCATTGGTTCACAATCTCAAAACTCATTCGAACGTTTGGAAGATATTATTGAAGCAGGGATCTTACCGTCATCGAAAGGCCAGGACTTACAACATGCTATGGAATTGATTTCCTTAGTTCGTTTACGTCATCAAGCGTTAGATGTGGAGTCGGGTATTGAGCCGGATAATAATATCGAACCAGAAAATATGTCGGAATTTGAGCGCCGTAACCTTAAAGATGCATTTTTGGTGTTAAGTAACGCGCAGAACTTTTTAAAGTATCGTTATACAGCCAATAAAATGTAGGGATCATTAATGCATAATTTTATTAATAAAGAGATTTTAAACTGGAGCGCGTTCTATAAAGTCAAAGTAGAACAGAGCAAGGATGAGCGTTTAAAGTCTTTTTATCGCGTTGGTATGTATCATGATGAAACGAAATTAAGTGATATTGATTTTGTCGCGTTAGACTTTGAAACCACAGGATTGGATTCTGAACAAAACAGTATTATCAGTATTGGTTTGGTGCCGTTCAATTTAAAGCGTATTTTTTGTCGTCAAGCGCAGCACTGGTATATTGAACCTGAAGATAAACTGAAAGAAAATTCCATTATTATTCATGGGATCACCCATACAGACTTGAACGGTGCACCGGATTTATTACATATTCTAGAACCGGTATTAGAGGCATTAGCAGGCAAAGTCGTCGTGGTACATTATCGTCGTATTGAGCGTGACTTTTTTGATAATCATCTACGCAGTTTAATTAATGAAGGTATTGTGTTTCCAGTTGTCGATACCATGCAGATAGAAGCGGACCTACAAGATTCACAAAAAAAGGGCTTTTTTAGCCTGTTTAAACCCAAGAAACGTCAAGAGTCGATTCGTTTGGGTAATAGCCGTGCGCGTTACAATTTGCCAGCCTATCCACCGCATGATGCATTAACCGATGCGATTGCCACGGCTGAGTTATTACAAGCGCAGATCCATTATCACTTTTCACCGGATATGCCGATTAAAAAGTTATGGATGTAATTAAAAATTGAAATGAATTCGGTTTAACAAAACAGCCCGTTAATATTTGATACTTGAATTGAAGTATTAACGGACTGGTATTGGTTATTTTCTGTTAACTATTTAGCGTTACTTATCAGCATCAAGCCCTTGCTGCCAAAATGCAATTTCCATGCGTGTTGCGGTTTTAAATACATGCATAAGATGTCGGCCGCGTTGGCTGTTGACGTCAATTTCAGCTAACAATTCATCAATATGCGCAGTACCTTGTGCCACCCCTTGCTGAAATTCATCCCCGCTATAAAGCTCGATCCAACTCGAAAATGGATTGCCGGCTAACTTGGTGTTGCCATCTGCCGCAAGATTACGGCCAATTTCGGCGTAACCAACCGAACAGGGTGCTAAGGCAGCATAAAGATCTACAATATCGCCAGCCATACCGGCATCGAGTACATAACGTGTGTAAGCGACTGTGCTAAAGTCTTCAGGCTCTGCTTCTAAATCAGATTCGGTTAAACCCCAGTTGGCACAGTAAGTGATATGGTGACCAATTTCAGAATCTAACAGAGCATGTACGCTGGGTAGTGCTTTACGCATATCGGCTAAAGTACGGGCTTTGTAAATCGCTAACGCGTAAGCGCGGGCATATTGTTTTAGGAACAAGAAATCTTGCTTAAGGTAATGCAAGTAACTCGGCTGTGCTAATGTCCCTTGCGCTAATTGTTGTACAAACGCATGTTGGGTATATGCGTCCCAGTCTTCACGACAGGCATTGATCAGGTCTTGATGGTTCATAATGTTCTCTGTTATTTTTACAGCGACAATGGTGATTAAAGTGTCGGTACGTAGTCTTGTGCTTTCGGTAATGTCTGAATGATCTTGTGCGAATACATGAACTCGGCATAATCGTCATAACGTTTTAAATCAACCGCAGCAGGACGCAGTGCGAAACGAGTCAGGGTATCGTTCCAAGCGCGTTTATTTAATTCGTTGTTTAACGTGTCAGGAGCATAAGCAACAAACTCTTTCCATGCTGCTTGTGGGTGATTAACTATGTAGACTGTTGCTTTCTCTAGGGCTTTATTGAAGGCTGTGATAGCCACTTTGTCGTAGGTATTAGCGTTGGCAACAAAGATCAGTTCGTCATACGCTGGTACACCGTGCTCTTCAGGGAAGAATGCTTTGGCTTTAAAACCTTCAAGTTCGAGTTGATTAGTTTCGAAATTACGTAAACCACCCCATATTGCATCTACTTTACCTGATGCGAGTGATGATGATAGCGCCCAACCGACATTAATGATCTGTACATCTTCATAGTTAACACCACCTGTTTGTAACATGGTGCCGATAGTTGCTTCTTCGTTACCAGCGATGGCGATACCAATTTTTTTACCTTTTAAATCAGCAATGTTATTGATTTTGTCGTTGTCGAGTACCATCAGGGTATTGAGTGGTGTGGCGATCAAGGTTGCTGTGCGGATAAGCGGTAAACCTGCTGCCACGTCGATAGTGAGATTGGGCTGGTAAGTGATAGCTAAATCGACTTTATTAGCCGCGACCAGCTTTGGTGGCATGCTTGGGTCTGCTGGTTCTTGGATCACCACATTCACACCTTGCTCGGCAAAGTAACCACGTTCTTTTGCTATAACGATAGGGCCGTGATTGGGGTTAACAAACCAATCTAACATCAGCGTTAGGGTCTTAGTTTCTGCTTGTGCGCTTGTCGATAGCATCGCTGTCGTCAATATAGCGGCTTTTAGTAAGATGTTGTTTTTCATAAATATCCTTTTATATATTGGTATATGTTGATATGTGCTATTAAAATTATTTGTCCCAAGGTATGAGCCTTTTCAATGCTTTGTCAGTGACAAAATAAAGTAAGATCGATAGAGCAGATAAGATCAGTAATGCGGCAAACATTTCATCAATCATCATTCGGGCATTAGCTTGCAGCATGAGGTAACCGAGTCCAGCACTTGAGCCGACCCATTCACCAGCAACGGCACCGATTGGCGCAATGACCACCGCGACGCGAATACCGGATGCGAGTGTCGGCAATGAGGCGGGCTGTTGAATATGACGCAGCAGCTGCCATTTAGTTGCGCCCATGGTTTTCGCCAAATCCAAATAACCTGTGGGGGTATTACGTAAGCCGTCGTAACAGCAGGTGGTTACGGGGAAGAAGATGATTAATGCTGCCATTACTATCTTGGACGCCATGCCATAACCTAGCCAAAGCATCAGCACTGGCGCAATGGCGAATACCGGAATTGCTTGGCTGGCAATTAAGAGTGGTAATAGCCAATGCTTAACGGGTTTGAATAGCAGCATCTGCAAAGCAAAAAATAATCCCATCAATAGACCAAGTAACAAGCCAAAGACAATTTCTTGTGCGGTGACTAATGTGTGTTTAAACAAGACTTCATGGCGCTCTATCAAGCGTTCAAATACCGCCAATGGCGCGGGTAGAATGAAAGAGGGCATGGCAAAAATAACCACAATACTTTGCCATATGCCAATAATGACAAGCACGCTAATGATCATGCGTAACAAAGGATTAATACTGATCTGTTGCTTGCTATGCTGGTTGGCATGAATGCTGTCTTGGTTCGATTGCAGCGCTGCGGGCTTAGGATTAGCCGGCTTAAGATTGATGTACTCACTCATATCCGACACCACTCTCATCCCGATACTCTTTTGCCAAACAAGACATTATTTGTTGTTGCAGTTGCGCACACTCAGCATCGAATTGACGCGGTGTAGCAGATGTAGGTACGGATAAATGCTCAGCGCTAGCAGGCGTGCCTTGCATAATATAGATATGGTCGGCGAGACGGATCGCTTCTTGGGGATCGTGGGTGATTAACACTACAGTTTTATCTGCTAATAATTCACAAGCAAGATCTTGTAATCGATAACGAGTCACGGCATCTAAGGCTGAAAACGGTTCATCCATTAATACCACGGGTTTGTCTTGCATTAACGTTCTTGCCAATGCCACACGTTGACGCATGCCGCCAGATAGTTGTTGTGGAAAATGATGAGCGTTGTCAACAAGTCCAACTTTAGCAAGTAGACTTAAGGCTTTATCATTATTGGCTTGTGATGTCTCGGTACCAAATTTATTACTTAAGGTGACATTGTCGAGCACGGATAACCAAGGTAGCAGTAAGTCTTGTTGCGCCATGTAGGCAACTTGATCGGTTAAATCTGGTAATAGTTGATGATTCGCGTCAATTGAGCATTCACCTGACCAAGTCACTTGCTGATCTAACAAGCCAGCAAGATAACGCAGCAGCGAGGTTTTTCCGCAGCCGCTGCGACCTAAGATACATGTCCACTGTTTTGCGGGCATCGTCATATTAAATTGGCTTAGCACTGGTTCGATACTGTCGTGGTAGTGTAAATAACCGTTCTTAATCGCTATGTTAACCGCAAGGTTGTCTTTAAGATCAAGGCTTGTCTGCGAGGGACTAGGCATCAGCGTGACCAGCAAAGAAATGATTTACCGGGCCATGACCACTGCCTATATCTAATTCATCGGCATGGGCAATCGCGTTGGATATGTATTTTTTACCCAATTTTACCGCTTGAAGTAGATCATGTCCTTGCGCTAAATAAGATGCGATGGCAGAAGATAACGTACAGCCAGTACCATGGGTATTGTGGGTATTAACCCGTTTTACGGTTAACAGTTCTACGTGATCTTGAAAGATAAGCAGGTCGTTACTGTTTTCATCTTGTTCTAAGTGACCGCCCTTTAATAACACCGCGTTGACGTTAAGTTGGCGTAATGCGTTGATCATATCGCCCATATCATCCTCACAAATTGGCTGCGGTGAACCTGTTAAAGCGGCACCTTCAGGTAAGTTAGGGGTGATCAAATCGGCAAGCGGTAATAACTCAGATTTAAGGGTGTTGATGGCTGATTCTTTTAACAGTAAATCGCCGCTGGTGGCTACCATGACAGGATCAACGACTAAGAATCGGGGCTTGTATTGCTTAATTTTAGCGGCGACAACCTTGATGATATCGCAGTCTGCCAGCATGCCGACTTTAACGGCTACGATATTTAAATCGCTAAAGACAGCATCGAGTTGATTGTCGATATGCTCTAGTGGGATGGGGAATATAGCCGATACGCCAAGGGTATTTTGCGCGGTAATAGCTGTGATCACCGAACAAGCATAACTGCCTGTTGCGGATATTGCTTTGATATCGGCTTGAATACCCGCGCCGCCACCACTATCAGATCCTGCGATCGTTAATACTATCGGTGTTGATGGGCTGTTTTTTAGTGGACTTTTTATTGATGAAAGTGGTGTTAATGAAACTGGTGTTGATGTGTTTTTTGTGACCTTTCGCATAAATATCCCTAGTACAGACGTATAGGAACTTTATCGAGCCAAAGATTGAGAGACGTAACAGGTCAAATCAGGAGAAGCAAGACTGATAGTTCCCTACGTCAGTGTTAACTGAATCAGGTTCAACGGGTCTCGCAATGTGCGCTCTCAGCCTTTTAGGCCCCCCGACTATATATGCGTCAATACTAACAAGTTTTGTTAAAAGCGCAATAGCTCGTTAATAACTTCAGTGTTAATAGAAATAACCTATTTACATTTAAGTACCTTCATAAGCGTTAGTAAATGTTTAGTCCTTAATGGATGCATTGTTAGAAAAAAGCGGCCATTGCATAGGCTGTTTTTTCAAACATTAGCGGTTGTGCTTCAGGTAATTCCAAGTTGGCTTTATTAGCTGTAGTAACGACACGAGTACGATACTCTTTTTGTGTTGTAGCTTCAGAGTAGGTTTGTGTCGTGGCCCCATCATCTGAAATTTTAGTGTTTACTTTAGAGTCTCGACGAACAATCACACCATTACCAGCACGTTCTTTTATTTGAATATCAGCAACTAAAAGATACATAACATCCTGAACAAAGGCGTTAGCGGCAGTAGATAAAAGACCTCCTATTAAACCTGCACCGGCGGCATCTTCAAGAGAACCCCCAGCTGCATAACCCGCTGCAGCACCTATTCCTACACCTTGATAACCTGCACTTAATGCTGTTTTAGCATCATTTGGCGTGGTTTTTTCAAGGTTACGAACGAAAACACTCATTGAATATTGTGCTTTTCCAGGGGAATCTGTCAACGTATAGCCATTACCACTATTAACCAATTGACTCTCTAATGATTTTCGAAAAGAATTACGGTCAAACTCCATAACACCACTTCTAACTTCTAAATATATCTTACGTTTCTCAGCTGGAACGGGATCGACAAAAATGGATGTACTAATTTTTGTTTGTACATCCAAATCACTTTTTGAAATGGATGTATGCAGGGCTGAACAGCTAGATAGGACAGTAATAAAAAGTCCAATCGTAATAATTTTGATTTTGGCATTCATTTTAATATCCTCATATATATTTGAAATTATTAATAATAATAACGCCCATAATAGCGATAATAATATTTACAATTGCGGTATTGAGTCCAGTTATAACGAAGTAGATCATGGCAGGTATATCCTGGGCGCCAGTATGCGCCGTGATATTCTGGTGGCGTTACATTTTTTTCTAGCATACTTTTAATATATGCATCTACTTCCTTTGGTTTCTCAGCCAAGAATGGTTTGGATAGCACTTCTGAATTCATTTGGGCCTGAGCTCTAGCTAACGCATCTTCTTCAGACCTTTCCGCAGCAATGACAGATTGTGACCCTATGAATTGAAAACAAATAATGGCAAAGGTAACCAAGCCTTTAAAGTGATTAATGTTGATATTCATATCTAAACCTCATTTAAACTAAGACAAGACACTGGTTAACTCTTAAATAACAGTCGTTCTAAGTAAACTTATTATAGCCACATATCGGATATTATCTGAGCTACATTACGTCTTCTAACTAGTTCAATAAACAGCATTAAACTACCAAAAATACCAGATGAGCCGCCAGATGAGTCGCCAGATGAGTCGCCTGGTGGATTTCCATCTGGTGGTTCATCAGCACAAGCCTCTCCGCTAGGGGGGGCAGGTGTACTATCTTCTTGTCCAGGGTTTTGGACCGTCGGACAATTATCCTCATCGTCCGGAACTCCATCAGAGTCTGAATCGATGCCAATGCCGCGGTCGTAGACAAAGATATCTGTGTAACCACTGTTATTATCAGTAACTAAGTTATTAGCGTCAGAGGAGAATGCTACATAGCGGCCGTTTGCACTGATGGAGTGGAAGTAACTTGAATCGTTAGCTTGAGTTCCATTACTGGCAACACTTACCCGCTCAGTCTTATTCTTGTTACGGTCGTGAACAAGAATATTGAGAGGACAAATATTGAAAATACAGATATCGGTAGTATCGTTAGCAACCAGATTCACAGCGAAAGATGTAAAAGCCACATAACGACCGTCCGCACTAATGCTGGCAAAAGTGCTGGTAGAATCCCCTTGGGAACCGTCATCTGCCACGCTTACTCGCTCGGTATTTTTATCGCTACGGTCGTGAATAAAGACATCGCGGGCTCCATTGGTATCGCTTGTAACAAGATTATTGGCGATAGAGTCAAATGCCACATAACGACCGTCGGCGCTTATGGAAGGGTAAGCACTATCGTCATTAGCTTGACTACCGTTATTGGCGACATTAACTAGCTCAATAGTATTGCTATTGCGGTCGTAAACAAAGATATCGATAGCGCCGTTGATATCCTTAGTAACAAGATTAGTGGCTAGGGAGTGGAATACTACATAGCGACCGTCAGAACTAATGGAGGGATGCTGACTATTAGCTTCGCCCTGGATGCTATCACTGCTTATACTGACCCTTTCAGTAATTCCGCTGTTGCGGTCTTGAACAAAAATATCGAAAGAATCGTTGGTATCGTTAACAACGAGGTTGTTGGCTAAAGAATGAAATGCTACATAGCGCCCGTCAGCGCTGATGGACGGGTGTTGACTGTCAGCTCCGCCCTGGATGTTTTCACTGGTTACACTGAGCCTCTCTGTAGTACCGTTGTTGCGGTCGTGAACAAAAATATCAAATGAACCATTTGTATCGTTAGCAACCAGGTTGTTGGCTAGGGAGTGAAAGGCCACATAACGACCGTCAGCACTGATTGAAGGGTGCCCACTATTAGAATTTGCTTGAGTGTTATTACTGCTTATGCTAACCCTTTCAGTAGTACTATTGTTACGATCATAGATAAAGATATCGTACTGACCATTAGTATCATCTGCAACCAAGTTATTGGCGTTGGATTGAAATGCCACATAGCGGCCATTGGCACTGATAGCTACAGTTAGGCTTGCTCCGTTACTTTCGGAGCCGTCACTGGCCATGCTGACCAATTCTGTGGTACCAACTAGTGCACTCGAAGCATAGATACTCAATAGTAATGATCCCAAGTGAATAGCTGTTCGTATTGTGCTTTTCATCATCGACCTCTCTATCGACCTGAAAACGTCATAAATTGTAAATTTAGTTTATTACTTTTCATTGTAGGTTGTTTTCGGTATTTCATACTGTCAAATCTGACAGTGGTGTGTTTACTGACTATAGTTACGTTGAATTTTAATCAAGAGCTGAAGTAAACATGGACATCGAACTAATCGAAAAAATACTGTCTTGTAATTCTGAAGAAGAGCTAATAATTCAATTTAAAATAATTATAAACAGAATTGGAATTCAACATTTTGCATACATGCATATTCCTCATTGCCAAGATGTTGAAACTAAAGTAATAAGTGATTATAACGTTAATTGGATTTCTCATTACGTTGAAAATGAATATCAACATATAGATTCGACAGTTGCATTATGTAATGTTGCAACTGAGCCTTTCACATGGGAGTTTTCAAGAAAGCTCATACAGCAAACGGCAATGCAGAACAATTATTGGCATGAGGCTAATGAGTTTCATTTAAAGGATGGTGTATCGATAGCCATTCCCAGTAGTGACAGTACCACTGGTTTTGGTTTTGCACTGCAAGAAGGTGAGAATTCCAATATATGGCTCCAGATCCACAGAGATACGTTAAAAGTGCTTGCTACGGTATTCTATCGCCAATTAAATTATTTGATTGAGTCATCAAGGGGGACCATCTTAACCACGGATATGTCTGCTCGAGAGTTGGAATGCGCACAATGGATTAGTCTTGGTCTCACCGCCATTCAAGTCGCAGAAAAAATGAAAATAACTGAAAGAACAGTTCGTTTCCACTTAAACCAATTAAAATTAAAACTTAATGTTAAAACTAAAGAGCAAGTTATTGTCATGCTGGCATATCACAGATTAATTCAAGTCTAATATGTTCGTTTAGTGCACAGTCTTAGGCTACGAACATATATAGGCCATAGACCACTTACAAGAGCAAGTATTAGCTGTGAGAATTGAAGAACGTAGAAAAAGATTGGCAGCCGATCAAGCGAGGGTATTACGGTGAGAAATTTGTCTGTTAAGTCGTATTATTGCGAGGGATAAAATAAGCTGCCAGTAAATTCTGACAGCTTGTATTTTAAAGTTTTAAAACCAACTTAACGTTTATTATGTTGCTCAGTTCTTAAACCCATTATCAAGCTCACACACATAACCAATAAGATCACTGTGAATGGCAGTGCTGTGGAAATGGCACCTGCTTGTAATGCTTCAATTGCTTGTGTACCGCCAACCCAAAGTAGTGCTGCAGCGATTGCACCTTCGGTGAATGCCCAGAATACACGTTGTGGTATTGGCGCATCAACTTTACCACCAGCAGTGATGCTGTCGATAACCAACGAACCAGAGTCAGAAGAAGTAATGAAGAATACTAATACTAACAATACCGCGAGCATTGATAACACGTCACCCATAGGTAAAGCATCAAACATTTGGAACATAGCTAAAGGTACTTCTTTTAGACCTTCAGTACCTAAAGTACCAACTTTATTCACTACCTGATCGATAGCTACGCCACCAAATACAGACATCCATAAAACCGTTACACTTGTAGGAATGAGTAATACAGCTGTGATGAATTCACGAATAGTACGACCACGTGAAATACGCGCGATGAACATACCTACGAATGGTGACCATGAAATCCACCATGCCCAATAGAATACAGTCCAACCGTGCATCCAAGCTTCGTCTTCACGACCAATTGGATTACTTAATGGAATGATATTTTTAACATAACCCATAATAGTCGTCGGGATCGTGCCCATAGATACCGCAAATGTGACTAACGCAACGAATACTAATAGCACTAACGCGAGTAGCATGTTGATGTTACTAATTACTTTTACGCCGCCGTCAATACCACGTATAACCGATACTACAGCCAGCAAGGTTACGATAAAGATGATTGAAATTTGTAAAAATAGATCGTTATCAATACCTAACACATGATGGAAACCACTTGCTGCTTGTTGCGCGCCCAAACCAAGTGATGTCGCTAAACCAAATAGGGTCGCGATTACAGCTAAGATATCAACAATGTGACCAGCCCAACCCCACGTTCTATCACCTAAGATCGGGTAGAATACAGAACGCATTGAAAGTGGTAGGCCTTTGTTATAAGAGAAGAAAGCCAGTGATAGTGCAACTACACCATAAATTGCCCATGGGTGTAACCCCCAGTGGAACATAGTCGCGCCTAATGCCAGTTGTGCTGCTTCAGGCGTGTTTGCTGCTACGTTAAGCGGTGTTTCATACCAACCTGTGTAATAAGCAACAGGTTCTGCAACCCCCCAGAACATAAGGCCAATACCCATGCCGGCAGCAAATAGCATGGCAATCCAAGACATGCGGCTGTAATCAGCTTTAGCATCATCGCCACCTAAACGGATTTTACCGTATGGCGAGACAATTAAACCTAGGCAGAAAATAACAAAGATGTTTGCAGACCACATGAAGAGGCTATCAAAGGTGCCTATAATTTGCCATTTGATGCCATCTAGAAATGATTTTGATGTTTCTGGATCAACTAATAAAATTGCCAGCAAGAATAAGCCGATTAGCGATGCACTGATACCGAATACCGGGTTGTGAACATCAAACCCCCATTTCTGCACGTTATCTTGTCCGACTGTGTAATCAGTATTATCAATACTGTATTTATCCCTATTAATACTCATTAGTCCTCAGTTAGAACAGTCCTGCTCTATTTTATGTATTTATTTCGAGTTAGAACAGTGTAGCAAATTTAGCCGTGAAATTCAGTGGAATATCAATTTAGAACGCTTTTAACCCTTAAAAAATAATGGGTATTGGCTATATAACTGAGGGATAAGTGATGGCTGCATGTAATTTAATGCGGAGTATAGAAGTGTGAAAAGCGCGTCGAGAATTAGCTATTACAGGGTTCTGCTTCTTTCCCGTTGGCCACGTTTTAAGCCCAGAAACTGACGTGGTTGCTATATCCACTCCACCTCTTAGGTCTGTCAGTAGATAAAACGCTTTTCAATATCAAGTATAGATCACCTTGAATAACTGTCCAGTTCTCACCATTAAGAATTGGGATTATTACTTTATCTTTACTGCTATCAAGATCTGCCAATAATTAGGTTGCTTAATAAGTGAAAAGTATGGGAATTGGGATGGACATTCTCGATTTATTGATCTTTATGTTTCGGTTTTGATGTGTAAGTGTTGACAATATGTAAAAATCAAATAATATTGAGCTAAACCTAAACATTGTCGACAATCTTATGCCTTTAGATGATCCAACTAAAATAGTCGCTGTGACCACAGCAGATAAAGTTTTTGAACAAATGCAGCGTGCCATTGTTGATGGTGACATACTTGCGGGCAGTAAGATCAGTGAACCCGAGCTAGCAAAACGTTACCAAATTAGTCGTTCTACCCTGCGTGAAGCATTAAATCGATTAGAAAAATGTCATTTAATTGAGCGTAAAGCCAATATCGGTTCACGGGTAGTGCAATGTACAACGCAAGGTTTACTCGACTTGTACTTTGTGCGTGAAGCGTTAGAAGGTATGGCATGCAGACAAGCGGCAGAAAACATGACTGATGCCGAAATTGTCGACATGAAAGCTATGCTTAGCCAACACGCATCGGCGCAAGCACTTAAAGATGGTGTCGCTTACTATCAAGAAGAAGGTGATTTAGACTTTCATTATAAAGTTATCTTAGGCAGCCATAATGCCCAACTTATACATTTGATATGTGGCCAGCTCTATCACTTAGTTCGCATGTACCGTTGCCAGTTTGGTATGCATAGCCCCAGAGCCAGTCGCGCTTTTTCAGAACACGCCCAAATTATCGAAGCCATTAGTGATCGGGATGGGGAATTAGCCGAAATGCTAATGCGTCGTCATATCGCAGCTTCACGTAAAAACATTGAAACTAAAATTGCACATCAACTAGCCACAGAATCAAAGACAGAAACAGAATCTACACCAATTCAAGGAGATCAATAATATGTCTACACCATCATCGTCTCAACGTTTATCCCCCGGCGCAAAATTCCGTTTAGCACTGGCTAACAATAAACCCTTACAAGTGGTCGGTACGATTAATGCGTATTGCGCCATAATGGCGGAGCAGTTAGGCCATCAAGCTATTTATTTGTCTGGTGGTGGTGTGGCGAATGCATCTTATGGTTTGCCAGATCTCGGCATGACGTCATTGAATGATGTGCTTGTCGACGTGCAGCGTATTACAGCCGCATCGAGTTTACCTTTACTGGTGGATATCGATACCGGTTGGGGTGGGGCATTTAACATTGCTAAAACCATTCGTGATATGGAAAAAGCCGGTGCAGCAGCAGTGCATCTTGAAGACCAAGTGGCACAGAAGCGTTGTGGTCATCGCCCAAATAAAGAAATTGTGTCGACAGCAGAGATGGTTGATCGCATTAAAGCCGCGGTTGATGCGCGTACAGATCCTGATTTCTTCATCATGGCGCGTACCGATTCATTCGCACAAGAAGGCTTAGAGGCCGCTATTGCCCGAGCACAGGCCTATGTTGCTGCAGGTGCAGACGGTATTTTTGCTGAAGCAGTGAAAACTGAAGTCCATTATCGTGCCTTTTCTGCGGCATTGGATGTACCGATTCTCGCTAATATTACCGAATTTGGTCAAACCGAGTTATGGAATAAAGACCAGCTGGGTGAATGGGGTTGCGCCATGGTGCTATACCCATTATCGGCATTCCGCGCGATGAATAAAGCCGCGGAACAGGTTTATAAAACCTTATTAACCGACGGTGACCAAAAAGCTGTGGTTGGTAATATGCAAACACGGATGGATTTATATGATTACCTTGGTTATCACGACTATGAGCAAAAATTAGATAGTCTGTTCTCCGAAGGTAAGAATAAGTAGCCAACAAATAGGCCTGATTGCTACTTGCGATCATCGACTAAGATTATTTATATAGAGATGACTACACCGGAATAAACTATACCGAAATAAAAAGTAAGTACTAAACAATCAAGCGAACAATAGCAAACAGGATGTTGCAGAGTGAGCCCGTTGCAGTAACCGCAATGGCGACTGTAGAGTTGCTATGAGCCGTTTAAATTAGCTGTTCAGTATTAAAGTATTAATACAAATTAAGGGAATAATGATGACAGACAAAAAATTATCAGGCGCAGGTTTACGTGGCCAAAGCGCTGGTGACACTGCACTTTGTACCGTCGGTAAATCAGGTAGCGGCTTAACCTATTGTGGCTATGACGTTGCCGACTTGGCTGAAAACGCAACATTTGAAGAAGTGGCGTATTTATTATTTAACGGCGAATTGCCGACACTTGATCAGCTGGAAACGTATAAAGCGCAATTACATACCCTACGCGATTTACCGCAATCGTTAAAAGAAGTATTACAGCATATTCCTGCAGACGCGCATCCAATGGATGTCATGCGTACCGGTTGTTCATTTTTAGGCAACATTGAACCTGAAACTGATTTTTCAGAGCAAAACAAAGCGGCTAATCGCTTACTAGCGGCGTTCCCTGCAATCATGTGTTACTGGTATCGTTATTCTCATGATGGCGTGGAGATTGACTGTACAACTGATGAAGATTCATTGGCTGGTCATTTCCTTAAACTACTGCGTGGAGAAACACCGTCAGCGCAACATCGCCGAGTGATGGATGTATCACTGATCTTATATGCAGAGCATGAGTTTAATGCATCTACCTTTAGTGCGCGTGTTTGTGCATCGACATTGTCAGATATGTTCTCGTGTGTAACGGGGGCTATTGGTACCTTGCGTGGACCATTGCACGGTGGTGCCAATGAAGCGGCAATGGATATGATCCAAAAATTCACTTCACCAACAGATGCCAAAATACAAATGGCTGCCATGTTAGAACGTAAAGAAAAAATCATGGGCTTTGGCCATGCGATTTACAGCACTTCTGATCCGCGTAATGTCATCATTAAAAAATGGTCTGAAAAACTGGCGCATGAACATGGTGATACGGCGTTATACGATATCTCTGTCGCATGTGAAGAGTTTATGTGGGATAGCAAAAAACTATTCTGTAACGCCGACTTCTTCCATGCTTCTGCGTACCATTTTATGGGCATCCCAACCAAATTATTTACCCCTATTTTTGTTTGTTCGCGTCTAACAGGCTGGGCTGCGCATGTGATGGAACAGCGTAGCAACAACCGTATTATTCGCCCAAGTGCAGATTATATTGGTGCAGAGCCAAGAGTTGTAACACCAATTTCAGAGAGATAATGGATGATGAATACTAACTATCGTAAAGCGTTACCTGGCAGTGAACTGGATTATTTTGATACTCGCGCTGCTGTTGATGACATTCAAGCTGGCGCGTATGCAACTTTGCCTTATACATCCCGAGTATTTGCCGAGAACTTGGTGCGTCGCTGTGAACCTGCAGCATTAACCGCGTCTTTAAAACAACTTATCGAGCGCAAGCGTGACCTAGATTTCCCTTGGTTTCCGGCGCGTGTTGTTTGTCATGATATTTTAGGTCAAACCGCCTTAGTTGATTTGGCCGGTCTGCGTGATGCGATAGCCGCGAAAGGTGGCGATCCATCCAAGGTCAATCCAGTGGTGCCAACGCAATTGATTGTCGATCATTCATTGGCGGTTGAGCACGCGGGCTTCGACCCTGATGCGTTTGCAAAGAACCGCGCCATTGAAGATCGTCGTAACGATGACCGTTTCCATTTCATTAACTGGACCAAAACAGCCTTTAAGAATATCGATGTTATTCCACCGGGTAATGGTATTCTGCATCAGATTAACTTAGAGCGTATGTCACCCGTGATCCAATCCCTTCATGGCGTGGCGTTTCCTGATACCTTAGTGGGTACAGATAGTCACACGCCAATGGTTGATGCCTTGGGCGTCATTGCCATTGGTGTCGGTGGACTAGAAGCTGAAAGCGTGATGCTAGGTCGTGCGTCATATATGCGTTTACCGGACATTATTGGCGTTGAGCTAACGGGCAAACCACCAGCAGGGATGACGGCAACAGATACCGTGTTGGCATTGACGGAATTCCTTCGTGCGCAGAAAGTAGTTTCAAGTTATCTCGAATTTTATGGTGAAGGTGTTCCCCATCTGACCTTGGGTGATCGCGCCACTATTTCTAACATGACCCCTGAATATGGTGCGACGGCGGCATTATTCTCCATTGATGAGCAGACCATTGATTACCTTAAATTAACCGGTCGTGAAGACGATCAAGTTAAGCTGGTGGAAACTTACGCTAAACACACAGGCCTATGGGCTGATGACTTGGCTAATGTTGAGTATGAACGTGTATTAACATTCGATTTATCGACGGTGTGCCGTAATATTGCTGGTCCATCAAATCCGCATAATCGTGTACCAACCTCTGAATTAGCCAAACGTGGTATCAGTGGTAAAGTTGAAAATGAACCAGGTAAAATGCCAGATGGGGCAGTGATCATAGCTGCTATCACCAGTTGTACGAATACCAGTAATCCACGCAACATGATTGCCGCAGGTTTGATTGCCCGTAATGCCAATGCACTTGGCTTAACCCGTAAACCTTGGGTTAAAACATCACTAGCACCGGGGTCAAAAGCGGTGCAACTCTACCTTGAAGAAGCGACATTATTACCCGAGCTCGAGCAACTTGGTTTTGGCATTGTGGCGTTTGCCTGTACGTCATGTAATGGCATGAGTGGGGCGCTGGATCCGGTTATTCAGCAAGAGATCTTAGAGCGAGATTTATATACGACAGCGGTGTTATCGGGAAACCGTAACTTTGACGGCCGTATTCATCCTCATGCCAATGAAGCCTTCATTGCCTCACCACCGTTAGTCGTCGCCTATGCCATTGCCGGTACTATTCGTTTTGATATTGAACGTGATGCGCTTGGGTTCGATCAAGCTGGTAATGCCATCACCCTAAAAGACATTTGGCCTAGCGATGAAGAAATTGATGAAGTGCTTAAAGCGAGCGTTAAACCTGAGCAATTCCGTCAAGTTTACAACCCGATGTTTGGCTCTGATATCGGCTCTGATATAGAGTGTAGTGTTGATTATGGCGACAAAAACGACCCGCTGTATGATTGGCGTGAAATGAGTACTTATATTCGCCGTCCACCTTATTGGGAAGGGGCATTAGCGGGGGAACGTACTCTTAAAGGTATGCGTCCTCTTGCGGTGTTGGGCGACAACATTACCACTGACCATTTATCGCCTTCTAACGCCATTATGCTTGATAGCGCGGCGGGTGCGTATTTAGATAAAATGGGTTTGCCGGAAGTCGATTTTAATTCCTATGCGACTCACCGTGGCGATCACTTAACGGCGCAGCGTGCGACCTTTGCTAATCCGAAATTAAACAATGAAATGGTGTTAGAAAACGGCAAGGTTAAGCAAGGCTCACTAGCACGAATAGAACCGGAAGGCACGGTAACCCGTATGTGGGAAGCGATTGAAACCTACATGGAGTGTAAACAACCACTGATTATTGTCGCGGGTGCAGATTATGGTCAAGGGTCTTCTCGTGATTGGGCGGCTAAAGGTGTTCGTTTAGCGGGTGTTGAAGCGATTGTTGCTGAAGGGTTTGAACGTATTCACCGCACTAACTTGGTTGGTATGGGGGTATTACCGCTGGAATTTAAACTCGGGGAAAGCCGCCTAACCTATGCGATTGATGGTAGTGAAACCTTTGACGTTATCGGTGAACCAACCCCTCGAAGTACACTGACGCTGATCATTAATCGTAAAAACGGTGAGATTGTAGAAGTGCCAGTTATCTGTCGTTTAGATACCGCGGAAGAAGTCTCTATCTATGAAGCTGGTGGTGTATTGCAACGCTTTGCACAGGACTTCCTTGAATCGAGTGAAGCTTAATGAGGAATCGCATGACCTATTTACCACAGCTTAAGATCCCCGCCACTTATATGCGTGGCGGCACCAGTAAAGGGGTGTTCTTTAACCTGCAGGACTTACCCAAGGCTGCGCAAGTAGCGGGGCTTGCACGGGATGCGTTATTGTTGCGTGTTATCGGCAGTCCTGATCCTTACGGGAAGCAAACTGATGGTATGGGCGGAGCAACATCGAGTACCAGCAAAACGGTGATCGTGTCGGCAACGGATAAACCCGACCATGATGTCGATTATTTGTTTGGTCAGGTATCGATTGATAAACCGTTCGTGGATTGGAGTGGCAACTGTGGCAATTTATCCGCCGCGGTTGGTTCTTTTGCGATAACCAGTGGTTTGATTGATGTGAGCCGCATTCCAGAAAACGGTATTGCTATTGTACGTATTTGGCAAGCTAATATTGGCAAAACCATTATTGCCCATGTGCCGATGACAAATGGCTTGGTGCAAGAAAGCGGTGACTTTGAGTTGGATGGCGTGACATTTCCAGCCGCAGAAGTGCTGGTAGAATTTATGCATCCAGCAGATGGTGAAGGAGCTATGTTCCCGACCGGTAATCTGGTGGATGATTTGGTTGTCCCTGAATCTGTGGTTGCTGGTGGACAGTTAAAAGTGACGATGATTAACGCCGGTATACCGACTATTTTTATTAATGCCGAGGCTGTGGGTTATACAGGTTCAGAGTTGCAAGAGGCGATTAATAACGATATTAAAGCGCTGGCTATGTTTGAAGCTATCCGTGCATATGGCGCGGTTAAAATGGGCTTAATTACTGATATTTCAGAAGCTGAACAGCGCCTGCATACACCTAAAGTCGCGTTTGTGGCTAAGCCTGCGGACTATATATCCTCAAGTGATAAGTGTATTGCCGCGAGCGATATTGATTTATCAGTACGAGCATTATCGATGGGGAAATTACATCACGCCATGATGGGCACTGCTGCGGTTGCTATTGGTGCTGCCGCTGCGATCCCTGGTACGTTAGTTAATTTAGCGGCTGGCGGTGGGATCCGTGATTCGGTGAATTTTGGTCATCCATCGGGGACATTACGGGTTGGTGCGCAGGCTAGTCAAGTTGACGGTAAATGGACTGTCACTAAAGCGAGTATGAGTCGCAGTGCGCGGATTCTAATGGAAGGTTGGGTGCGTATTCCAGTTGAATAACATTTAGTCATAAACGCCAAACTAATCAAACCAGTTGCTGGAATTATTGGATTAATATTAAGATATCGTTATATTGTCAGCTTATTCACATCTAGGCTGACTTTATAATGCTAAAGGTAATTACATTTTTAATCATGAGCGTCTGTAGTTTTACGGCGATGGCGACCTCGGTAGACTGCGAGAAAGCGTTTAATACATTAGAAATAAATTACTGTGCGAAGATTGAATTAGATAAAGCTGAAGCTGAAATGCAACGTTATCTCGATAAGAGTCTTGCTCAATATATTGCAGATACGAGCGTTGTCGAGTCGATTAATATTGCCCAATCAGCTTGGCAGTCTTATAGTAAATCACAGTGTGACTCGGTGTTTACTATGTTCAGAGACGGAACCATGCGGGTGGTGATGACGCTAAGTTGTCGAACTAAACTTACCCAACAACGAACCCATGAACTGTGGTCACAGTACCTAACCTATATGGACAGTGCTGAGCCAGTATTACCTGAGCCTGCGGTATTCGATATAAGCTAGGCTACTCTACTCTTATCTGATAGGGCAATCCAATAGGGTTATCAATGACATCCTCGATAGCCCTGTCTCTTCTTGTTATTCTGTTCTCTATCTTTAGTATGGTGTTGACGTGAACGTCTTTGCATTACGCATATTGCAATGACACGTCGCTATATGCGTTGCATTTTGCAAATGAGATCACTCAAATTACCCTGTCTATGGGTTACTGAGTCCATGTCCCATAAATTACTTTTGTCTTAACTCCCAACGTAAATCTCTATTTTTGTTATTAAACAATTACTTATTTTGTTAACGGCTTCAATCCTAACATCTAACGCCTGCATTTTTGCAGTTGGCGCAAACATTGCAACTTTGTAAGTTAAAAGTGTAATGAAAGGTTGGTTTGCGTGACGTTATACATGCTGTACTTACCTCACACCCAGTCAAATTTGCCAAGAGGATTGAGCGCAATGGGTAATCTAAGTCGATTGATAATACAGGGTAGTGCAGTCTTATTACTAATGACCTCTATAGGCTGTTCTGAGCAAGGTGGTTCACCGAGTCCGTCTGGTTCATCTAGTGGGGTCTCCCCAGATGTAGAACCAGATCCGCCGCTTAAGCTAGCTAGCACATTTGACGAACTTGTTATTGAAGATGGCTTTAAGTTTGATATGCAAAGAACGGTGAATATTGATATTTCTTTTAGTCAGAAACAAGGCTTCACGGAAATTTCAATTTTTTCAGCAATAGATCCAAATAGCAATATGCCGATCAATTTGTTAGAGAAAGCTGAACTCTACAATGCGCTGAAATTCTCGACGTCATTGCCAGTCCCCAGTTATACCGGATCCATGGTCGTAGTTATTAATGGCGATAGTTATGCCGAGCTTGACCTGCCTATAGATGACTCTAATCGTATTCACTATCTAGTTGAGTAAACGCTTATGCCTAATTTAACAAAATATTCAGACGTGCTGTTATTCATCTTGTTGGTAGTAACTAGCTTATGCTCAGTTCCTGTCAATGCGGCACCTATACTGCAGAGTCAGCTTGCTAATGGCTCGACTAAATCCGTTGCCAATTTTGGTACTGCAGTGGCCGTGACGGATTCTTTTACTCTTGTTGGCAGCCCTGGAAAACAGAGTGATCATGGTGAAGCTTGTTTCTTTTTTCGTCAGCAATCAACTTGGACGATGACGCATTGTCTAACGCCTGTCTCGGATACGCAGTCAACAATCAAACAGTTTGGTCGTGCTGTTGCAGCATCAGATCAAAGTGCCATTATTGCTGCTAGGCATCAAGGTGGGCAGACGGGGGCTGTGTATATTTTCAATTACGACAATGGCGTCTGGAGTCAGCAGTTAGAATTGACAAAACCAGGGGTTGCGATTAACAATTTTTTTGGTCAATCAGTGAGTATATCAGGCGATCTTGCCGCCATTGGTTCCCCAGGCGGTGCCAATGATGATGGCGCTGTTTATGTTTACAAACGAACAGGTGCAAATTGGATATTAAACACCACCATCACACCTGATTCTGAGGTTAGAAGTAAAAAGTTTGGGTCCGCAGTGAGTATATCTGAAGGTTACTTGATCATTGGCGATGGTGAGTCTGGTAAAACCAAAGAAGGATCTGCTTATATTTATAAATATGATGATACTTGGACTAAACAGGCAACACTCAAAGGCGGTTTAGTTACGCGCAGTGCCAAGTACGCCTCTTCAGTGGCTATTTCTAAGGATTACGCTATTGTTGGCGCGCCGTTAGAAAATGATCCACATGTGAGCAACGCGACTACAAAAGGCGCTGTGTACGTATATAAACGCAAAGATAATGTATGGATTAACCAAGCCAAATTGACCGCTGTAAATGGTCTTACGGGTGATCAATTTGGCAGTTCTATCGCGATTGTTGGTGCACATCTTGCCGTGGGCGCTGAAAATGCTAATTCATCATCAGGTAAAGCGATGTTGTTCAAGCTGGTTGATGATGTGTGGCTAGAGCAATTTGAATTTACAGCTGTTGACGGTGTGTCACAGGACAATTTTGGTCATGCAGTAGGCATTTCTGCAAGCTATGTCACCGTTGGCGCTTATAATAAAAAAATTAAAAAAAGTGTACCAGGTGAGGTTTATGTCTATGCATTGAATGTGCAAACTCAAGCCACGCAAGCTGAAATAGATTTAGAAAATACCTTAGCAACATTGGATAACCCAGTAGCTGAAGCGATTGTAAATCCCAATGATATTGATGGTGATGGCTTAACGAATAGTGATGAAACGGATATTTTAAATACATCACCGAATAACCCTGACAGTGATGGTGACGGGTTAACTGATTTTGAAGAAGTGACTATTTACCAATCTGATCCGCTGCTAAGTGATACCGACCAAGATACCTTAACTGATTTAGAAGAAGTTATCTTTTATAATTCAGACCCGACTTTATCAGATACTGATGGTGATGGCTTTACTGATGAAATGGAAGTAAACATCCTTAAAACAGACCCAGGATTAGTTGATACCGATGGCGATGGATTATCTGATGAAATTGAAGTGAATGAGTTAGCCACCAACCCGTCACTGGCTGATACCGATGGTGATGGTTTGACAGATAATGAAGAACTTAATCTACATCTTACCGATCCACTTGATGCAGACAGTGATAATGATACCTTTAGTGATGGTCTTGAGGTTAATCAATATGATACAGCGCCGTTAGAAGTCACTGATGTACCAGAACCATTAGTCGCCAGTACTGCTTATTCACCTGCTGATAATCAAATGGGCACAATGGCGTTTGAAGACTTTTGGCCTAACAAAGGTGACTATGATTTTAATGATGTGGTGATTAACTATAATGCGACAGAAACAAAAGTGGATGGGCAAATAACTAAAATCATTCTCAAACTACAACCTGTCGCGAGGGGCGCGTCTTATAAAAATGCACTTCAGGTAAGTTTTAATACCCCCATTACTAATATCGCATCGGCAACCATGGGGCTAAATTCTCATGCCGTGGCATTAACACCGATTGCAGATGGTAACCAGACCATGTTTGTTATTATCGAGGATATTGAATCGGCGTTACCGTCGCCAAAAGGATTTAAATTTGCTAATACCGAGTCTAATAGCCCTAAAGTCACCGGCGCTATGTTCACGCTGACCATTAACTTAAAAAACCCTGTGGATGAAAATACATTTGGTTCAGCACCTTACAATACCTTTATTTCACGCAAGTTGGGTAATGGTGAAGTCATTGAGGTGCACTTCCCGGGTTATCGACCGACTAAGTATGCATCTAAAAGGAAGTTTGGCACAGGTCATGATGATACCAATAAAGGCACGGACAAGTATTATCAAACGGAAAATAACTTGCCTTGGGCGATGATTATTCCGCAAATATGGGAACATCCAAAAGAGAAAGTCGATTTATCTCAGGATTACCCCGAAATATTAGATTGGGCTTCAAGCCGTGGTAAGCAGAAAAAAGATTGGTATAAGAATAAAAAAGGTAAGGGTAACGGTAAATAACGTCAGCGTTCTGAACTAATAGCGTTAAACTAAATCAGGGTATCCAAGCATATTGGGTACCCTGATTTTTATTTAAATAATATCGCGTTCTTCGCGCTTGGCTTCTGCCATATCTTTAAAAAAAGCGCGGACTATCACGAACAGCACTGCAGCTGAAATGACTGGCCATATCAAAATATAGAGTGATAACATCATATTGTGCTCCTAGCTGTAAATTATTAAATGGTTATTAATCATCAAAGTGTTGAATACGTTCATGGATCAACGCAAAGTCAAAGCGTTCGTTGCTCGTTAAGCTAACCGCAGTACAGATTAGGGTACTTGCACCGTAGGCAACTAAAGAGCCAAGTAATACCGTGTAGTCACGTAAGAAATCATGGAAATAGTAAGCGCATAACATTCCTACAATCGACCCCGCAATAAGTGCTACGTTGCGATTTGTAAAACCAAAGAACATTAAGCCAATCACAGTACCACCACCGACCGCGGCAATGAACTCTAGGCTTGACGCCCATGCACCAATAAGTGCTATCCATTCAAAACGAACCAGACAAAATAAGGTTAAACCACCGAGTACAGCACTTAAGAAAGCGCGGTTGGTGACTCTGTCCCAGTAACAGCTAGCAATTACTGGAAATACTAGTGTGCCCCATAATGCCCCGACAAATACCAGCATTACTAGAATGTCGAGTGAGAAACTCGCTAGAATCAACCCCAGCGCTGTCGCGATAATCATGGTTATACGGCCTAACAGCAGCATCTTCTTATTGTCGATTTTACCTTTTGCTAAGTTCTTCGCATATATATCTGTCATGACAATGGCAGAAAGTGCCGACAGATCTGAATCAGCCGTAGATGAAAGAGAGCCAATCACTAAGATAAATAGCATACCTATAGCAACAGGTGGTAGATAAGTTGAAGCGACTTGTGGGATGAGATTGTTTAGATCGCCCTCATACGGCGTCATGCCCATAAACAGTGCCATCATACCGAGCATACCTAAACCGATGACGATTGAACCGTAACCGAGTGTAGCGGTAATAAATGACGATTTAATGAGGTCTTGGCGTACCGCGAACAGTCGCTGGGCAATGGTCTGATTACCAATACCGTAGGCAAGAACCGCGACAAAGAATGGTGCACCTTGTTCTAACATTGCTTTAGTCGAGAAGAAATCGGCCTGCTCAGCTGTGATTATATCGAAGCCTTGTGAGAGTGCTTCTGAACCGCCCATGCTGAAATAGATCCAAGGGATTAATACAATAGCGACAACCATCATGGCAACTACTTGAGCGAAATCAGTTAATATCGATGCTCTAAAACCGGACCACAAAGTATAAGATAAAACGCCAACACCAGCGATTAATACGCCAACTTCGAAAGACAGTGGGGTTAATACCGAAACTAACGCGCCTGCAGCGGTGAAGTTAACCATTAGGCTGATGATGCTGCCAACTAAGTTTGAAACCGCTAAGATAAGCTGGCTTGAAGTTCCGTGCCTTGCTTGCATTATTTCTGCTAAGGTACGTGCTCTAGGGGCTAGTTCACGGAAGCGTTGGCCGTAGGGATAGATAAACAATATCATCAAGGCTCCCCAGAATCCGTAGTGTAAAGAGCCGGATAAACCGTATTGGTAGCCTGAACTTGCCGCGCCGTAAAAAGAGGCTGCCCAAATCCACGTCGCTGTCATGCTTGCTGCTGCTATGCCGAATCCGACTGCGCCATTAGCAACCATATAACCATCGACACTGTCGGATTTTTTTGAAGCTAGCGTTGAGAAGAGAAATGTAAGGCCGTAAAAGCCAACTAAGAGTATAAGAGTTGTACTTGTTGAAAATTGATAAAACACAGGGTCTAACATAGGTCTCCTTGGGGTTATTGTTGTGGCGATAATCTTAATGCGCGGGATAAGAGCAATTGCATGCCCTATTTATTGACTCTGCACTTTGCTATTCGCATTAGAGATAGTCGCCGCGCGCCACTATACATGATCCTCAGTATAAAAGGAGAACCACTGAAAATGAGATCTAGTTCATAGTTTTAATACCTACGGCTTAGTATAAATTCGGGTATATTTCACCGTTTTACTACAGCTTATAAAACAGTGTAAGTGTCTACAATGCGATATAGATAAGGAAATTTAAATGAACATTAGCCAATTCTCTGCGGATACAGGCTTGTCGGCTCATACTCTAAGGTATTACGAAAAAATTGGCTTGTTAGCGCCTGTGTATCGGAATCAAAGCGGTCATCGTGATTACGCTAAGAAAGATCTCGAATGGATCGCATTTATCATTAGACTTAAAGAAACGGCTATGCCATTAAAGCAGATATTGCACTATGCGCACTTGCGTGAAGAAGGAAGCGAAACTGCCAGCGAGAGACAAGCTTTATTGGTGCTTCATTCTGAAATGCTTGAAGCGAGAATAACAACAGAACTTGAGCACCTTGAAGCCTTGAAGAAAAAAATTAAATATTACGACAACCATGTTTAGCTGTTGACTTAGAGTTAACTCTAAGCGCTATGGTAACTCTAGTTTTTATCAGCTGGAGTAGAACATGGAAAATCAAAGATACATAAAAGGTCTAGATAAGCTAAATGAAATTGATGGTGACGCCGGTCTAAATGTAATTAGCAGTTTGGAGGACATATGTCCTGATTTAGCTAAGTACATTATTGAGTATCCTTTTGGTGATATCTATCAGCGCAATGGTTTAGATTTAAGGATCAGAGAACTAGCAACTGTTGCAGCATTAACAGCGCTAGGTAATTGCCAGCCGCAATTGAATGTTCATATCAATGGTGCATTGAATGTTGGTTGCACGCCAAATGAAGTGACTGAGGTTATTCTACAAATGTCAGTTTACGCCGGTTTTCCTGCATCACTCAATGATATGTTTGTCGCCAAGGACGTTTTTAAATCTCGCGATATATTGTAGATACGTTAGATCAGAATAGATCCTTTGTAGCAGAGTCTTGTTACTTCTGAACCCTGCGCTGTTTTAGTTATCTAAAGTAGCGTTTTTATTCGAATATAATGCCTACTACTTATATCACTTTAGTTATGCTCGGTATTGTCGATCACCCCTTTGTAATATATATTATTTCTTATCGTTAGCACTTTAGGTCATTGAATGGACGTTAAATTTCAAGAGGCGAGATTACAGTGATAATCATTCGGAACTACATTGAAAGTGATGCTAAAGTGCTATGGGACATATTTTTTAATACTGTTCGTCATATCAATACCCGCGACTACTCTCAAGCGCAGGTTGAAGCATGGGCACCTGATTCATTTGACTTTGAATTCTGGAAAACTAGAATGACGAGCTTATCACCATTTGTTGCTGAAATGGATGGCGTTATCGTTGGGTATACAGACCTGCAAGATGATGGGTTGATCGATCATTTCTTTTGCCATTTCGAGTATCAAGGCCAAGGTATTGGCAGGGCGTTAATGAATCACGTTTTTTCTATTGGCCTGAAGAAGGGAATAACCCGATACTATTCTGAAGTGAGTGTGACCGCTCGCCCATTCTATGAACACCTCGGGTTTACTTTATTTAAAGAGCAACTAGTAGAAGTCAGAGGGCAAAAGTTAATAAATTTTGTCATGGAAAAATTAATTTAGCAGCCCTGTATAACAGGCTGCAGTGTCTGTAAGGAAGCATCATGGAAGAATTAATAGCGCAATATACCGATGCTAATGAAGATAGTCGTCTTACTCGGCAGTTCATTGCGCAAATGGAATTTGATACAACAATGCATGTATTGAAAGAATACCTTGCTCCAAAAATAAAAGTCATTGAACTCGGTGCAGCTACAGGGCGTTATTCGCTCAAATTTGCCAACATGGGTTGTGATACAACAGCCGTTGAGCTAGCTCCAGATCAAGTTAATATTCTGCAGCGTAAAGCCAAAGAACAAAATATAACACTTTCAATTCATGAGGGTAATGCATGCTCTATTCCTTTTATTGAGAGTAACTCATATGATCTTTGCGTTATTCTCGGACCTCTCTATCACTTACAGACTCAAGAGCTGCGTGAGCAGGCTATCTCGGAAGCTTATCGGATCCTAAAACCGGGTGGTGTGTTAGCGGTTGCTTACATTTCGCGTTATTTCGTTGCTGGCATGTTTGCTCAGCAATATCCGGAGCTAATTACACCTGAGATTCTATCCACACTTTTAGAATCAGGTTTGGTTCCAAGTCAGTTTGCTGATAGCTTTTTTAACGTGGGGTACTTTGCCACACCCGCAGAAATGGAAAGCCTTGTCAGTGAACATGGTTTTACTAAATTACGGCATGTAGCTACTGATGGCTTTAATCGATATATCTCATCTGGCGTTAATCACTTTACGCCAGAGCAATATAAGACATGGTTGAATTATCATCTTAAGATATGCGATGAGCCGTCTCTGTTAGGGTCAAGTAATCATGGACTATTACTCGCTAAAAAATCAGTTGATAGAGGACAATATGGATATTAAATACAGAGCCTTAATACCTGATGACAGCCTGCAGTATCGTCACGTGCGCTTGGAAAGTTTAAAGTTACACCCTGACTGCTTTGGTTCAAAGTACCTAGAGCAAGTTAATTTTCAGACTCTGTATTTTGAAAGACTGATTGAAGAAGGCTGCCAAAATAATATTATGCTAGGTGCATTTCATGGCACTAAGTTAGTTGGTTTATGCGGTGTAACCCCACAATCGACTGACAGCGCAAATATTACTCAAATGTATGTTGAGTCCAGCTATCGTGGTAACAGTATTGGCATAAGCTTACTTTCATTAGCGAAAAAGTACGCTTCCACAGAGCTTGACGTCGCTACTCTTAAGCTTGATGTTTATCCAGATAATAAAAGCGCGATCAGATCTTACGAGAAGTCTGGTTTTAAAATAGAGGATTCGATGGCTGATTTGATTGGAAATGAGATTTCTATGGTGTTCGAGGTTGAAAAGTAAAAATAGATCATCGTTATTATATCATTGAAATTCACGTTATACGGTATTCCATTTAATGAGCGGTTAGTTGCTAACAACGTTAAACAAGGAAATGAATAATCATGAGAATCGCAGTATTTTGTGGCTCAAGCAGTGGTGATAATCCAGAATTTATTAAAGCTACGGTTATGTTAGGAAAGTTCTTTGCCAACAATGGCATTGATGTGGTTTACGGTGGTAGTAAAGTAGGTCTGATGGGAGTGATTGCTGATTCTGTCCTTGCTCATGGTGGGAAAGTTTACGGTGTAATTCCAGAACATCTTAAAAACAAGGAAATCGCACATCAAAATCTAACTGAGCTTAAAGTTGTTTCCGATATGCACGAAAGAAAAGCGATAATGGCTGAGATGGCTGATGCTTTCGTTGCACTTCCTGGCGGAGTCGGCACGCTAGAAGAAATATTTGAAGCATTAACGTCGGCACAATTAGGGCTCCATACCAAACCATGTGCATTTTATAATGTGCTTGGATTTTATGATCAGCTGATGAACATGGTTGATCATATGTCGTACTCTGGTTTTTTGACACGCGAATATGCCGAAATGATCATCAACACAGATAACCCAGAAACGTTGTTATCCTCTATTCAGTCATATAAGCCACCAGCACCAAAGTGGACTTGATAAGAAAGTGTAATAAATCGGGTATTTAATCACTGTAATCTTATTCTCATTTTAAAGGACTAATTATGATCCAACTTCGGCCAATGACAGCAAGTGAATACCCCGCTTATTGTGATTATTTCATTGATGATTACAGTCACGAAATAGCTCAGAATTATGGTCACTCAATGGAAAGGGCTATCGAATTAGCCAAACAAGATCTTCTTCGTTGCTTTCCGGGTGGGTTGGAAACCGATGAACATGAACTATTGTGCATTGAGTCAGAGTCTAACCTTGTCGGTTATCTGTGGCATTCGATTAAGGTAAGTGAAAAATCGACATTCATTTATGATTTTTTCATTTTCTCGAATAGCCGTAATAATGGTTATGGGAAATTAGCTATTCAAGCACTTGAATCTCGATTGCAATCAGCTGGGATTGAGCAAATAAAGTTAAGAGTGGCTTACCATAATCAAAGAGCGTTAAAGTTGTATCAAGAAGTTGGTTTCGCTATTACTGGCTACAATATGTCAAAGAAAATAGTAAGTTAACTTCTAGGTAAATCCGGCAGAAGATCTGATCGCAGATCATGCCATATCACAGACAATTAAATCAGTAATTAAAGTATTTCATTCCAAATCTACCAACGTAAACCGAATAACTTAACAATGTGTGCTTTATGAAATATTATGGTTTTCTATTAATGGAGAACTTAATTGTGAATGACATATTAGCGTTTAGCTTAATCGCACTACTTTTAGTGATATCGCCAGGACCAAATGGGGTATTGATTTTAAAAACGGCATCAGCACAAGGGAAGCACGCTTCAATCCTTAATATTTGGGGGTTAACGGTGGCTACGTTTTTTCATGGTGCACTTTCAATTTTTGGTTTTTCAGCCTTATTGATGCAATCTGCCGATCTATATTTCATCGTGAAAATATTGGGTGCTGGGTATTTGTTCTATATTGGGGTTAAGGCAATCATTAACTCTTATAAAACCACCAATAACGATAAAGAAACGAAAAACATAACTAGCACTGAAAGAAAGGGGCTTAGTTATTTTAATGAAGGGTTTATAACTCAAATATTAAATCCCAAGGTATCTATGTTCTACTTAGCAGCCTTTCCTCAATTTATATCACCTGACAACTTCTCATATTTGAATGCATTTTCTTTAGTTTCAATTCATGCGAGCATTATATTTTTTTGGTTCACAGGCGTTACTTTCGCAATTGACAGAATAAAATCATCAGCCAAAAATTCTAAAATCGGTAATTGGGTTCAAAGGTTGTCTGGCTCAGCAATGATATATTTTAGTTCACTGATTCTTAAGCAAAAATAAAGAGTTGGGTGCATTTTTACACAGGGAGGTCGGTATTATGAGTAAAAGCACAATTCAGTATTGGAATACATTAGCATCGACGAGTAAAAGCCAATGGGATGCGATTGAGGGTTCAAATGGTGACCTTGAGCAGCTAACGTTATCTATGGACCCTGTCACGGGAGATTACACTCGTTTAACTCGATTCAAAGCGGGTGCTGATACTTCAATGTTTGGTGGTAAGTCTCATGAATATCCAGAAGAAATATACATCGTATCTGGTCGTCTCTTTGATGTAGCTTTTGATGTTTGGCTAGAAGCAGGGGATTACGCTAGTCGCCCACCGAGTGAAGTTCATGGGCCGTTTATTTGTGAACAAGAATGTGTGGTATTAGAAATATCATTTCCAAGTCAAACTATGACCTAGGAGGAATATAGGTACTTTTTATTTGCTCTGTATTTGATGGAATAATTCGTGGTAAGGTATTGAAAATATAGGAAGGAAACAGATTAGTTATATTGGTATAAGAACTGATTTCAAGGAGAGATAATGCATATCCCAGGGAAGTTTAAACAAACAGATTACGATAAGTTAAAAGACTTAATTGTGAACTATCCTTTAGCGACATTAATCAGTCATTCAGACTCGGGTTTAGAAGCCAATCACATCCCATTTATATTCGACACCTCTCAGGGTTTGGATGTATTGCAAGGGCATGTTGCCAAAGCCAATCCAGTATGGAAAATATTAAACGATAATGCGGAAGTATTACTTGTTTTTCATGGATCAAATGGCTATATCTCGCCAAACCATTATCCAACTAAGCAAAAAACGGGCAGAGCAGTGCCGACATGGAATTATGTTGCCGTGCATGTAAAAGGTTCGATGAAGTGTATTCATGATGATACCTGGATCTTAAAGCACATTACTAAGCTCAGTGATCAACATGAAGCTGGTCAGTCAAACCCTTGGTCTGTTAACGATGCACCGCCTGAATATATACAAAGAATGTTACCTGCTATTGTCGGGTTGGAACTTAAAATTGTATCAATAACGGGTCAATGGAAGGTAAGCCAAAATCAACCTCATGAAAATCAATTAGGGGTTATTGCTGGGCTGGTGGCAGAGGGCGGTTTTGAATCGTTAGAAATGGCTGATTTAGTGAGTCAGCATTTATAGAAGATTAATTATGCCAGTAAGAATTTAGCTGTAACGGAGTAGCATGACATGGAAGAAATTAAAGTAAGACACTCAGAACCCGAAGATGCATTGGCTATTCGAGATATTTACGCCTGCAAAAATGCTTACAGTGGCACGCTGCAATTACCAAATCCATCCGCTAAAAGGTGGGCTGACCGTATGGCTAACGTACCTGCCAACTTCTATTCCTTTGTCGCCGAAATAAATGGTGAGATTGTTGGGGATTTAGGCTTTGAAGTGTGTAGCAATATGCGCCGGCGCCATGTTGGTTCGTTTGGTATGGGTGTTAAAGGTCATTATCAAGGCAAAGGGGTTGGTAGTGCCTTACTAACCAACCTGATTGAGTTAACGGACAACTGGCTTAATATCATGCGTATTGAACTAACGGTCTATACTGATAATCACCCTGCTATTGCACTGTATGAAAAATTTGGTTTTGTTATTGAAGGTGAGTCAAAAGCATTTGCGTTTCGGGATGGCCAATATGTGAATGTTTATCACATGGCGCGGTTTAATCTAAAAGGGTCGTATAGTGGCTAAGATTTATCTGTTTGACTGGGGTGGAACCTTGATGGTTAATACACCTGAAATGAAAGGTAAAATGTGCAACTGGGAACATGTTGAAGCCATCACTGGCGCACATGATATGCTTGCGTTGTTGTCACAGCAGGGCTGTAAAATTTACGTAGCCACAGGTGCTGCGGATTCAAGTGAAGAAGATATTAAAGCGGCGTTTGAAAGAGTTGGGCTTGCCGAATATATATTGGCATTCTTTTGCAAATCAAACCTTGGTATAGGTAAAGGAAGCGCTGGGTATTATCAAGCGGTAGTACAAGCACTTGGCGTTGATGCCTGTGACGTTACCATGGTCGGCGATATGCTACATCGTGATATTATACCTGCTATTGAAGCTGGTTTAAATGCGATTTGGTATACACCTGAAGCTTCACCGGAAGAGGTTAGTGGTGATTATCAGCAAATTCTACATCTCAGTGAGCTATGCCTTCAGTGAACTGCCTACTGCAATCTGAGGGGAAATCCCATCTTTTAAAGCTAGAGCGTCGTATTGTTTCTAAGTGACAAGAAGAGGATGCCATTATTATCCAGGGCATCCGCTATGATTATTTACAAGGTCAATTATTTAACGACGACTTTCTTGATAACAATCGCTTCACTGGGTACGTCTTCATGGCCTTTTACGGTGGCGGTTCTAGAAAAGGCGATCATGTTCACCACGTCCATGCCTGCTGTCACTTTACCAAACGCTGTGTAGCCCCAACCTGCGTTTGTAGTGGCTGTGTGATCTAAAAAGTCATTATCATCTAAGTTAATGAAAAACTGAGCCGTTGCTGAGTGTGGAGAATCAGTGCGCGCCATAGCAATACTACCAATCACATTTTTAAGACCACGATTGGCCTCGTTAGCAATAGCTTGACGCGTCGGTTTCTCTTGCATATTTTCAGTAAAACCACCACCTTGGATCATGAAGTCTTTAATCACGCGATGGAAAATAGTGCCTTCATAAAAGCCTTCTTTACAATAGCGGATGAAGTTTCTCGATGTGACAGGCGTTTTCTCCATATTGAGTTCAATTTCAATGTCACCTAAGTTTGTGGTAAAAATAATCATTTTGTTGCACCATCTTTGTATTAATGTAGTTGTTAGTGTAGGTATAAGTTTAATCGCTGCAGTATACGGTGTTTTTCATGACAGTTGGCACTAAACTGTAGTTTTGATAAAGGACGTTATTATGATGAAAGTAGTAAAGTTAATCGTTATTGCATCACTGAGTGCTGTTGTAATCGGATGTTCGGGGTCAGATAAGAGTGTGACGGCTAGTGCTACAGGGGTCATTGACGATGTTAAACCGCAATCCTGTACGAATGACTGGTATGCTAAAATAGATCGTCAATTAGTGACTGGTGATGGCCAAGGACATGGACCTGATTTAGGCTCATTGGAGTGGCGCTCAGTGATTGAATTCAAGTTAGGTATTCGCGGTGATTCAAGGGTGCCGCAGCGTAATTCTGAGCAATGGTGTGACTACATTAATACAGTCAATACATCTAGCTAACTATTGCAAACTGCTTTCATTTAGATGATTAGTCTTATAGGATCATAATTTCTAATCATCTAAAGTTAACCACTCATTATGCCTATTCAATTTATACACAATATCCCTGTTGGCGTAAGGTTCATGCTGATGTCAGCATTGGCTTTTGCGATTATGACTGCCTGCGTTAAATTAGTCAGTACTCATGGTATTCCCGTTTTCGAAATTGTCGCTGCTAGAGCTATCGTGTCATTGATTATTAGCTATGTCGATGTGCGTCGAAAACGGTTATCAGTTTGGGGTAATAATAAAAAACTACTGATAGCACGAGGTGCTGTGGGCTCATTAGCGCTAATATGCGTTTACTTCGCTGTGACCACATTACCCTTAGCCGAGGCTACGCTGTTACAATATCTACACCCCGTATTTACCGCTATACTTGCCTTAATCTTTCTGAAAGAACGTATTCAACGCTCGACTATCGTCTGCATTATTTTTTGTATCATTGGATTACTGTTTATTGTTAGCCCAAGCATGGTATTTTCAGGGGCGGCTGAGTTACCTTTATTTAGCGTTGTTGTTGCACTATTGGGGGCTTTAGGCAGTGCGATTGCTTATGTGATCGTCAAGCGTCTTAGCGGTACTGAAGATAGCTCGGTGATTATATTTTATTTCCCACTCATGGCATTACCTTTGTCTGTGTTTTTGTTAGGTAATGACTTTGTGATGCCGGATGCAGAAGCTTTGCTATTACTTATATTGATTGGTATTTTCACTCAAATAGGTCAGGTCGGATTAACTAAGGCGATGCAAACAGAAGTAGCAAGTAAAGCAACAGCCTACTCTTATGTACAAGTGGTGTTCTCAATTATATTTGGTTGGCTATTGTTTAGTGAAATACCATCATTGTGGACTTGGGTTGGCGGTGGATTAATTATTCTCGGTGCTTTAATTAATGTGCTTGGTAGCTTTAATTTTAACGCATTAAAACCCACTGACGTAGTAAGAGATTAGAGTTGAAAGTAGGTAGTAGGTAATTTTTACTGAACACAGATTGGAACCATAATGAGGTAACAAGATGCAAAAAGTATTTGATGATGTGAGCGCTTTGGATAAGAGATGCTGCAATGAGTTTGGGTTAAGCGACGATTTACTTATGGAACATGCCGCTGTTTCAATGATGCAGCATATACATAGCAATTGTTTAAATAATGCCAAGATACTAATTGTCTGCGGTGCCGGTAACAATGGCGCTGATGGCATCGCCCTCGCCAGACTTTTACATTCACAATACGGCGTGAGTATACTTATGCCGTATCACGTGAAATCCGTGATGGCGAAACTGCAGTATAATAGAGCGAAACTTTTAGGTGTTCATATCATCGATGGGCTATCTGAGCTATTACCTGAACATGCCCCCGATATCATCGTTGATTGCCTTTTTGGTTCTGGACTCAATAGAGCGTTGGATGACGAATCGCAACGTTTGATAAAACGACTTAACGCATTGCATGGATATAAAATTGCGTGTGATATTCCGTCGGGTTTAAATAAGCTAGGGCATGTGACGAGTGCTGGTTTTTACGCTGATATAACCATCACCATGGGGGCACTCAAAACACAGCTCTACAGTGATATTGCTAAAGAATACACAGGGAATATTATAGTCAGTGACTTAGGTGTGCAGCGAAACATTTATGAAACGACAACCAATACTTTTCTGCTTGAACCCGTGGATATGAAGCTACCATTCCGCAGCAAACAAAACTCACATAAAGGTACATTTGGACATTTAAGCGTCATCGTCGGTAATAAAACCGGGGCTGGTATTATTGCCGCCGAGGCCGCTTTTGCATTTGGCGCTGGTTTAGTCACGGTCATTACCGATCAAGCCGTCAATCTACCGAGTCATATTCTGCAAAAATCAACTCTGCCAGAAAACTGTACGGCGATCGCTATCGGTATGGGCCTCGGCTATTTTAAAAAAGCCGAAGTGCAACAGATATTAAACTGTGATATGCCAAAAGTTATTGATGCGGACTTATTTCACGATGACATTATTCTCACTATTTTAAATGCTGAAAATATAGTGTTAACGCCACACCCTAAAGAATTCTGTTCGCTGTTGAAATTGAGTCGACTGGCAGATATAACCGTAGCCGAATTGCAAAATAATAGATTCAAGTATGTAAGGATGTTTGCCGAGCATTATCCTAAAATAGTGCTCTTATTAAAAGGCGCTAACTCACTTATTAGTTATAATAATATGCTCTACATCAATACTTTGGGAAACAATGCTCTAAGTAAGGGTGGAACTGGCGATGTGTTAACCGGATTGATTGCTTCACTGTTAACTCAAGGATATAGTGTTATAAATGCTACAATTACAGCAAGCTTAGCGCACTGTATGGCAGCAAGAAACGAGACCAAAAACAATTATGCTTTAATGCCTATGGATATTGTTGAAGGCGTTAAAGTACTGTGATGACTATTCGTTGATATTTAAAGGTCATTATTTTAAGTAATTAATAGCACATCAAATTTATCCGTGTTGGGAGCAAATTATGTCAATAAGAAAGCATAAACGTAAAGCAGCAAAACATTCACATAAACATTCAAGCCAAGTTAAGCAGACGAGCTTTGTCAGTACCCATCCTCGTGCAGCAATGTTCACGGGATCATCACTTATTGTTATCGGTCTATTTTTACTCATCATCGGCATGGGTAGTGATGCGAAGTTTGGATTGGCGATGTTATCAATGGCAACAGGCTCATTAATCCTCTTTTTCGCCAAATCGACGTTACCTAAGAAAGCGGAAAAATAATTAAACGACACTGATAAAGTGCTGGCTATAACGTTGCGTTAATGACATTAGCGTAACTCAGCCCTCTCTGAAACGCTTCCTCACCAGCCAGTCCCTCCCGTTTTGATACCCTCTATGAGTTCATTAACAGCGATTTATTTGCAGTAAAATAAAGACTTTTAAAAACAACGTTAATCGCTTACATTAGATAGTCATCCAATAAAGGTTTAAACCGTTTAAGCTGCATTGTTAACAAGGATAATTGATATGAGTCGGACATATAACTTTTGCGCTGGTCCCGCAATGTTGCCAGCTGCAGTGATGGAACAAGCCCAAAAAGAATTTATTAATTGGAATAATACCGGTGTATCGGTAATGGAATTGAGCCACCGTAGTAAAGACTACATGGCTGTAGCGACTGCTGCAGAACAAGATTTACGTGATTTGTTAGCGATTCCAGATAACTACAAAGTTATTTTTTCACAAGGTGGCGGTCGCGGTCAGTTTGCTGCTGTACCACTGAATATCCTTGGCGATAAAACTCAAGCTGATTATCTATTAACAGGCCAGTGGTCAAAATCAGCCGTTGTTGAGGGTAAAAAGTACTGCCAAGTGAATGAGTCAAACATTCTTATGCCAAGTACTGATGGTATTGTTGCCGTTAAACCTGCTTCACAATGGCAAGTTTCAAGTAAAGACACGGCTTACGTTCACTACTGCCCGAATGAAACCATTGAAGGTATTGAAATTAATGATATTCCTGATACCGGTGACATTCCATTAGTTGCGGATATGTCGTCAAATATTCTGTCTAAACCATTAGATATTAGTAAATTCGGTATTGTCTATGCTGGCGCGCAAAAGAACATCGGCCCATCTGGCTTAGGTGTGGTAATTGTGCGTGATGATTTACTCGATAAAGCCAGACAAGAAACCCCATCTATTTTTAATTATAAATTGATGGCTGAAAATGATTCAATGTTTAACACGCCTCCGACTTATTCTTGGTATTTAGCTGGATTGGTATTCAAGTGGTTAAAAGCCCAAGGTGGCCTGTCTGCTATCGAAGAAATCAACACAGAGAAAGCCAAACTGCTTTATGACTACGTTGATAGCAGCGATTTTTATAGTAATAATGTAGCAAGTGTAAATCGTTCTAAAATGAATATACCGTTTACATTGGCATCAAGCGATTTGGATACGGCGTTTTTACAACAGTCTCAAGACGCGAATTTAATGGCGCTAAAAGGGCATCGTATTGTCGGTGGCATGCGTGCAAGTATTTATAACGCCATGCCAATTGAAGGTGTGAAAGCGTTAATTAAATTTATGGAAGATTTTGAGCGTCAACAGCGTTAATCGTAGCGTGTTCTAAATAAGAACAACATATGCGCCTTATAAGGCAATGGATAAATTGGTTGAACACGGCAGTGCCGACGACAAGGATTTAATATGAGTTGTGATTTTTTTGCTTTAGCAAATACAGGGGTGCAAGGTTTACACCCTTATCAAGCGGGAAAACCGACTGATGAATTAGAGCGTGAATTGGGGTTAACTAATATTGTTAAATTAGCATCGAATGAGAATCCATTAGGTGTTGGTGAATTAGTTAAAGTGGCGTTAGAAAAACAACTAGCGGGAATCACCCGCTATCCAGACGCGAATGGCTTTTATTTAAAGCAAGCACTGGCAGATAAATACGATCTTGCGCCAGCACAATTTACCTTAGGTAATGGTTCAAACGATGTACTTGAACTCATTGCTCGCAGCTTTGTAACACCCGAGCACGAAGTGATTTTTGCCCAGCATGCATTTGTAGTGTATCCGTTAGTAACGCAAGCGATTGGCGCGACAGGTGTTGCGGTTCCGGCGAAAGACTGGGGGCATGATCTTCCGGCGATGTTAGCGGCAATTACAGAGCGCACGCGTCTTATCTTTATTGCCAATCCGAACAATCCAACCGGTACATTTTTAACCGCAGAAGCGTTATATGAATTCTTAACTCAAGTACCAAAAGACGTGATTGTGGTACTCGATGAAGCGTATTTCGAATATGTAGATAAAGAACTGCAAGCACCGTCGATTACCTGGTTAACGGCATTCTCAAACTTAATCATTACGCGAACCTTCTCTAAAGCCTATGGTCTGGCAGGTTTACGTGTTGGTTATAGCATGTCGCATCCTGATATTGCCGATATCCTAAACCGTGTGCGCCAGCCATTTAACTGTAATAGTTTTGCATTAGCCGCGGCACAAGCTGCATTGTCTGATCATGACTTTTTAACCGCCAGTGTGGCATTAAATAATCAGCAGCGCGGCGTATTAGAAACATTTTTCCGTGACCAAGGTATTGGTTATATTCCATCGAAAGGTAATTTTATTACCATGGAACTTGTTCAAGACCCTGCAGTTGTTTACCAAGCATTGTTGCATAAAGGCGTGATCGTACGTCCTGTTGCTGGTTATGGTTTAACTAAGCATCTACGTGTGAGCATAGGTACTGAACTGGAAAATGAAACATTTATGCAAGCTTTACTTGCTGTGTTTACTGAATTAGACGCACAGTAATACTAGCTTAGATTGTAGTCCTTATTCTGTTTTCTGTTATGAAGGTTTATATTTAGATCATTATTAAGACCTTATTAGCCAGCAGAGTGTAGAGAATCAAATATTAAAAATTAAGTGAATAAATTTATGGAAAAATTAACATTACAACCAATTGGCAAAGTATCAGGCACTATTAACTTACCAGGCTCTAAAAGCGTTTCAAATCGAGCATTGTTACTTTCCGCTTTGGCTGAAGGCACGACACGTTTAACCAATTTATTAGACAGTGATGATATTCGTCATATGTTGAACGCACTGACAAAATTGGGTGTGCAGTATGATCTGTCTGCCTGTAAGACAGTTTGTACAGTAACGGGTTTAGGGCGTGCATTTTCTGCAACAGAAAAACTGGAATTATTTTTAGGTAACGCCGGTACTGCTATGCGTCCTTTATGCGCGGCATTATGTTTGAGCGAAGGTGAGTTTGAACTCACTGGCGAACCACGTATGGAAGAACGTCCAATTGGTAGCTTAGTTGATAGCTTACGCCAAGCGGGTGCTGATGTTACTTATTTAAAGAATGTCGATTACCCACCGGTATTAATTAAAGGTACAGGCTTAAAAGGCGGTAATATTAAGATTGATGGCAGTGTATCAAGCCAATTCTTAACTGCATTTTTAATGGCAGCGCCTTTGGCTGAAAATGATACGACAATTGAAATTATCGGTGAACTGGTGTCGAAACCGTATATTGAAATCACCCTGCATATTATGGCGCAATTTGGTGTGACGGTAAGCCATGATAATTACCAGACCTTTACTATTAAAGGCCAACAAACATACCAAGCGGCAGGTGAATTTTTGGTTGAAGGTGATGCATCTTCTGCTTCTTACTTCCTTGCTGCTGCTGCAATCAAAGGTGGTAAGATCCGTGTAACCGGTATTGGTAAAAACTCAATCCAAGGTGATATTCAGTTTGCCGATGTGATTGAAGCAATGGGCGGTAAAATCACCTGGGCGGATAGCTATATTGAAGCGGAAGTCGGAGAATTGAAGGCTGTTGATTTAGATATGAATCACATTCCTGATGCTGCGATGACGATTGCGACAACTGCACTGTTTGCAAAAGGTACGACGGTTATTCGTAATGTATACAACTGGCGCGTGAAAGAAACTGACCGTTTAGCGGCGATGGCGACTGAATTACGCAAAGTCGGTGCAGAAGTAGAAGAGGGTAATGACTATATTAAAATCACCCCTCCTGCACAACTTATTCATGCGGCGATTGATACTTATGACGACCATCGTATGGCGATGTGTTTCTCACTTGTAGCATTAAGTGATACCGCGGTAACGATTAATGATCCCGGTTGTACATCAAAAACTTTCCCTGACTATTTCGAACGCTTTGCTAGTTTGGTGCAAGCATAAGTTATCAATAGATTATTTTTTTAACTGCTGTTGCTTGTCAGTTTCAATATTAAATGGCGAGGTATTACTGATAAGGTGATACCTCGCTTTTTTATTTATGGTTATTATTCCATACATTTTTCATACAGATCCGTTATAATCGCGGCCAGATCCATGCTGCACAGTATAACGCTGCATGTTAGATATTGAGTTTGGAGAATTTATGACCGCAGTAGCACCAATTATTACAGTCGACGGGCCGAGTGGTTCTGGTAAAGGTACTTTATGCCAATTACTTGCGACTAAGCTAGGTTGGCATATACTAGATAGTGGTGCCATTTATCGTGTTTTAGCATTAGCTGCGATACATCGTCATGTTGATTTAGATAACGAAATAGGCTTAACGGCACTTGCTGCTAACCTTGATGTACGTTTCGAACCAACTACTGATGGGTTACAAGTTATCCTAGAAGGCGAAAATGTATCACGTGAAATTCGTACAGAAGAAGCGGGTTTTGCTGCCTCTCGAGCGGCGGTCTATCCAGCTGTGCGCGAAGCATTGTTGCAACGTCAACGTGACTTTCGCACTGCACCTGGTCTGATTGCAGATGGGCGTGATATGGGTACTGTGGTATTCACTGATGCTCCAGTAAAAATATTTTTAGATGCATCTGCTGAAGAAAGGGCCGTTCGCCGCTTTAATCAGTTGCAAGACAAAGGCTTCGATGTTAGCATGTCAGCCCTTCTGGAAGAGATCGAAAAGCGTGATCATCAAGATCGCAATCGTTCGGTCGCTCCATTAAAGCCTGCAGATGATGCACTGGTTATTGATTCGACATCTATGTCGATCGAGGACGTAGTTGCTAGTGTGTTGGCTTTTGCAGAAGGGAAAATTTAAGGTAGTCGATATTCTGTCGATTATTTAGCAGTCAAGCATCAAGGATGATGATGACTTTTGATTAACAACCCACATTAGCCGGATTGCTTATGTGAACGTTTTATAAGTACATATAACTCATTATGAATGAATCTTTCGCTTTACTCTTTGAAGAGTCACTACAAGAACTTGCTGCTCCTGGTAGCATTATCAAGGCAACTGTTGTTGCAATCGAAAACGGTTACGTTTTAGTTGACGCTGGTCTTAAATCAGAATCTTCTATTCCTGCTGAAGAATTCAAGAACGCTGCTGGCGAACTTGAAGTTGAAGTTGGTCAAGAAGTTGATGTAGCACTAGAATCAATTGAAGATGGTTTCGGTGAAACTCAACTTTCTCGTGAAAAAGCTAAACGTCACGAGTCTTGGATTCAGCTTGAAAAAGCATACGAAGACCAAGAAACTGTTATCGGTGTTATCAACGGTAAAGTTAAAGGCGGTTTCACGGTTGAAGTGAACACTATTCGCGCATTCTTACCAGGTTCTTTAGTAGACGTTCGTCCTGTACGTGACACTACTCACCTTGAAGGCAAAGAGTTAGAGTTCAAAGTAATCAAACTTGACCAAAAACGTAACAACGTAGTTGTTTCACGTCGCGCAGTTATCGAAACTGAAAACAGTGCAGAACGTGAAGAACTTCTTGCTAACCTTCAAGAAGGTCAAGAAGTTAAAGGTATCGTTAAGAACCTTACGGACTATGGCGCATTCGTTGATCTTGGTGGTGTTGATGGTCTTCTACACATTACTGATATGGCTTGGAAACGCGTTAAGCACCCAAGTGAAATCGTTAATGTTGGCGATGAAATCAACGTTAAAGTTCTTAAATTCGACCGCGAACGTACACGTGTATCTCTAGGCCTTAAACAGCTTGGTGAAGATCCATGGGTAGCTATCGCTAAACGTTACCCAGAAAGCACTAAGCTTACGGGTAAAGTTACGAACTTAACTGACTACGGTTGTTTCGTTGAAATTGAAGAAGGCGTTGAAGGTTTAGTTCACGTTTCTGAAATGGATTGGACAAACAAAAACATTCACCCTTCTAAAGTGGTTAATGTTGGCGATTCTGTTGAAGTTATGGTTCTTGATATCGACGAAGAACGTCGTCGTATCTCTCTAGGTCTTAAGCAATGTATTGCTAATCCTTGGGAAAACTTCTCAACTTCACGCATTAAAGGCGAGCAAGTTACTGGTAAGATCAAATCTATTACAGATTTCGGTATCTTCATCGGTCTTGACGGCGGCATTGACGGTCTAGTTCATCTTTCAGACATCTCTTGGGATGCTACTGGTGAAGAAGCCGTTCGTGAATATAAGAAAGGCGACGAAATCACAGCTATCGTTCTACAAGTAGACCCTGAGCGTGAACGTATTTCTTTAGGCATCAAGCAAATTGATGAAGACCCGTTCAACGAATACCTAGCTAATAACAAGAAGAATGCTATTGTTAATGGTACAGTTACTTCAGTTGACGCTAAAGGCGCAACAATTGAATTAGCTAAAGGCGTTGAAGGTTACATCCGTGTTGGCGATATCTCTCGCGACCGTATCGAAGATGCAAGCTTAGTATTATCTGTAGGCGAATCACTTGAAGCTAAATATGTTGGTGTTGATCGTAAAAACCGCGTAATTAGTCTTTCAGTTAAAGCTAAAGATGAAGCTGACGAGAAAGAAGCAATGGCTAGTGTAAACAGCCAACCGCAAGAGTCTGGTCTTTCTGCTATGGCAGAAGCATTTAAAGCTGCTAAAGGCGAATAATAAGCCTGAGGGATGTTAATTCATCCCTTAATTAGTACGATGTCGACAATATTCTTAATGGAGATTATATGACAAAATCTGAACTGATCGAACGTCTTTGCACTGCAAATTCGCAGCTGGCGACTAAAGATGTTGAATTATCTGTGAAGGCTATACTGGATCAGATGGTAGATACTTTGGCTACTGGTGATCGAATTGAAATTCGAGGTTTTGGAAGCTTTTCTCTACATTACCGTGAACCTCGAGTTGGGCGCAATCCTAAGTCAGGTGAAAAGGTTGAATTAGAGGGAAAATATGTTCCTCATTTCAAACCTGGTAAGGAACTTCGAGATCGTGTTAACGCTTCGTTATAGTAGTTGATACTTGCAAAAACGACATACCTAGGTATGTCGTTTTTTTTTACTTTTTTTTGGCTCAAGACGGCGAGTTGTTGTGTTGTTTGTATACCAGAAGAAAGCAGTAGTTTTGGATTGCACCATATATTACTGGCACTTGACTCATTTATTGGCGATAATCCATTGTATTAGTAATTCATATCACAGAGGACGTCGATGAAATCATTTATCTTTTTTATTATTATCGCTTGTATACTGGCGTTGGCCGCTGCATTTGCTGCGAGTAACGATCAGTTAGTTGATTTTAATTATCTAATAGCACTCGATTCATTTAAATTATCTTCTTTGCTTATTGGTGCATTTGTTTCTGGTCTAGTCGTTGCCGGTGTTTGCATGACTTTAGTGGTAATGAAATTAAAAATGTCACTGGCAAAAATAAAACGTAAATCTAAACGTCAAGTGACAGAGCTTGAGCGATTACGTATTACCGACATTAAAGGTTAATTTACTGTATGTTTGAACTTTTATTTCTTTTACTTCCTGTTGCAGCAGCTTATGGCTGGTATATGGGTAGAAGAAATGGCCGCTATTTACAACAAGATAAGCAACATACGATCTCTAGAGAGTATGTAACTGGTCTTAACTTTTTATTATCAGACCAACCTGATAAAGCGGTTGATTTATTTATCGATTTACTTGATGTTGATAGTGAAACAATCGATACGCATTTAGCACTTGGTAATTTATTTCGCCAACGTGGCGAAGTACAACGCGCAATTAAGATCCATCAGAACCTCATTGCTCGCCCGTCATTAACGCATGAACAGCGTAATCTCGCTTTATTACAACTCGCGCGGGATTATCTTGCTGCGGGATTAGTCGATCGCGCCGAAGAATTATTTTTGAAATTGATTGATGAACCAGAACATCGTCAAGTCGCATTATCGCAACTCATCATTATTTACGAACAAACTAAAGAATGGGAACAGGCGATTGCGATCGGCAATAAACTCAAAAAAATGGGTGATGCTAAAATTGAACGCAAAGTTGCACATTTTTATTGTGCGTTAGCGAAATCACCTGCGTTGCTTAATGAACCGAAGAAACGTTTAGCAAGTCTTAAGAAAGCCCTGCAGCATGACAAGCTCTGTGTGAGAGCAAGTATTATGCTTGCTGACTTACACATTGAGCAGGGTGAATATAAAAAAGCCATCGTCTGGCTTGAGCATGTGATGATTCAGGATATTGATTTTGTCACCGAAATATTACAAAAACTAAAAAGTTGCTACGTTGAAACTAACAATGAAGAAGGTTTTATTCACTTTCTTAATGATGCCCAAAATAATAAAGCCGGTATCAGTGTTGCGATTGAATTAGCCGATTTCACTGTCAGCAGTGTTGGCTTGGAGCCTGCAGAAAAGTTAATTTTAAATCAAATTGTTCGCACCCCGACGATGAAGGGCTTTTACCATCTGATGCAATACCAAGAACAGGCGGCTGAAGAGGGCAAAGCAAAAGAAAGTTTAACAATGTTACGTAATCTAGTTGGTGAGCAGCTTAAATTAAAGCCGATTTACCGATGTCGTAAATGCGGGTTTAGTACTAAAAGTATTTACTGGCATTGTCCATCGTGTAAGCGTTGGGGAAGTGTTAAACCAATTCGTGGGTTAGATGGCGAATAGTGTTACCTAATAAATCATGCTTGATAACAATAAATAATAACAAGAATACGATAATGATTAACCGGACCTAGGAAGAGATATGTTGCAAGATAGTAAAGTAGTTGTCGCGCTTGATTATGCTGATGAAGCAAGTGCATTGAATTTTGTTGATAAAATCAATCCTAGCCAATGTCGTTTGAAGGTTGGCAAAGAAATGTTTACGTTATTTGGACCTGAGTTCGTTCGCAAATTAGTTGCGCGTGATTTTGATGTGTTCTTAGACCTTAAATTTCATGATATTCCAAACACTGTAGCTAAAGCCGTTGCTGCAGCCGCTGAGCTGGGTGTGTGGATGGTGAATGTGCATGCTTGTGGTGGCAAACGTATGATGGAAGCTGCAAAAGCGGCATTAGTTCCCTATGGTGATAAAGCCCCAATTCTGATTGCTGTGACAGTGCTGACAAGTATGGAACAGGAAGATCTAGCGCAAATGGGCGTCAACATAACCCCTGCGGAACAAGTGATTCGTTTAGCTAAACTAACCAAAGAAAGTGGTTTAGACGGTGTAGTGTGTTCTTCACAAGAAGCATCAATGCTGAAAGAAACATTAGGCGAATCATTCCTGTTAATTACACCTGGTATTCGTCCTGCAGGTAGTGCTGCCGGCGACCAACGCCGTATTATGACACCTGTTGAAGCGGTAGCCGCTGGTTCTGATTACTTAGTGATTGGCCGACCAATTACGCAAGCAGGATCACCAATGCAGGTATTAACTGAAATTAATGACAGTTTAGCAAGCTAAGCGCTTGCTCGATTTAACGTTAATATCTATAAGAGCGCTCAGGCGCTCTTTTTTTTATTTAGATAAACAAAGAGTGGAGCAATAATAAATCCCGTCACAAGGCCATATAGGTGCGCTTCTGTGAGTACAGTTGCTTCA